>JAZUPX010000114.1:0-11545 GCA_045605405.1 Clostridia bacterium | reverse complement strand
TTTGGGCCACACATATTCCTGAGTAAATGCCTCGGCATAACCTGCGCCGCACTGTATTCCGCGGAATCTGGAGCAGGTACGGACAAATTCCGCAAAATCAATATTATCGTGGTCGCGCATCCATTTAAGCTGACTTACGTGACATTCAAGCATTTCTATCTTAAGCTCAATTTCGTCGGTTATATCCACATATTCCGTGGGGTTGAAATTCATTCCTGCGAGATTGTCCATATAGAAAATGGGAACCACCGCTGCTTTTCCACCCTCCCCGTACTGAGGCACACTTGCTACAAAGGATGCATCTACAACCATACGGGATACTGCAAGATGGTCTGACATATAGTCTGTAGGACTGTGAGTTATGATGAAATCGGGCTGAACTTTTCTGATAAGCTCTGCCACCTTATCACGTTGAGACATGTCGTAGCCGTTAACTCTTAAATCGTCTATATCCAATGTAACGACTTCTATTCCTGCCAATGCTCCTGCTGTTTTTGCTTCTTTTGCACGCATTTGGCGAAGTTCATCGGGTGGAATGATTTCGTGTCCCATATTTCCGTTGGCAACATGACACACGGTAACTTTATCTCCGCGCTTTACACATTTTGCAAGTGTTCCGCAACAAGAAATTTCAATATCATCGGGATGACATCCAATTGCAAGTACATTCATTTTTATAACCTCCGTATATTTTGAATTTTAATTGACTTTATGCTATTTTTATTATACAATTATCTCAAGGTGATGTATTTACCAATGATTACGCTATTTTTATCATTTTGTCCGCAGAGGTGCTTTTATGTTTAAAACACAAAAGATAAAGTATGAAATCGAAATAGAGGGATTTAACAGTATCTATTACTTTGAATTCGGGAAAGAATTTTCCCATACACCTGAAAAACACGACTTCTGGGAAATGGTTTATGTTGACGGAGGCGAAATTATTGCCATAACAAACGGTATAGGATGCACTCTCAAGCAGGGGCAGGTTATTTTTCATGAGCCAATGGAAATCCACGCCCATATTTCAGACAATCGTGTTGCAAACAATATGCTGGTTGTTTCATTTACATCAGACAGCGAAATAATGAAATATTTTAAAAACAAGACCTTTACTCTTGACAAAACCTCAAAAACACTCCTTTCCCTTTTTGTTGAGGAGGCAAAGAATGCATTGGGTACGATTCCTGCAGACTACGAGGACAAAGGTGATTTGAACTTTCTCCCTGCTGTTTTTGGCTCTACCCAGCTTTTACAATGTTATTTTACGGAGTTTCTCATAAGGCTTATAAGAAGCGGTAATTCTCTGAGCAGTAATGTATCATCATCAAAAAAGTCAAGGGACATTGCAAATAACTCCATTAGCGAGCTTATCTGTGATTATATGAAACACAATATATATTCTAATATTACTTTAAAAGATATCTGTTCACAATTTTTACAGGGGAAAACACAGTTATGCAAGATATTCCGTGAAAGCACAGGGCAAAGTCCTATGGATTATTATATGAATTTAAAAATAAATGAGGCAAAAAAACTTATAAGAGAGAAAAATCACTCTGTAACTGAAATATCCGATATGCTTGGGTATTCCTCCATTCACATTTTTTCAAGAGCATTTAAAAAAGCAGTGGGTATGCCGCCCACCGCTTATGCTAAAAGGATATCAACATAAAAAAGCTCCATGCAATTTGAACAGAACCAGTAAAAGCAGACAATAGAAAAAACACCCCCTATGGTATAATAAAAATATCATAGGGGGAATTTTATGCCAAGAAGTTATCGACATATCAAAGATTATGAAAATGAAATTTTGGGACTTAAAGCAGACTGGACATACCCCCACTCAGGTACTCAGAAACCGTCATATATAAAAGACAAGGCCAACCTTTATGGTTGGCCTTGTCTTTTATATACTTCTAATTTTTACAGTTACACCTACATCAGATGTATCAATAGGCTCAAATCCCAGCTCCAATGCAGGAGAATCTTCGCAAAGGGTAAAGTCATTGTTTTCATAATCCATGAATTTTGGGTCGGCAATAATTGAGCCGTCTTCCCCACCGAATCTTTGCTGTATTTCGGAAAGTGAAAATTTTCTGTCACCTATTGCAAAAATATTTACATCACCCGATGTATTGAAATGCAGGTTATCACTTCCCGAAATCTTATGAAGATGCCCTGTTTCCATACTGCCGTAGCCTGCACGGTATGATGGCGTACCATCGGAAACAACAATATTGCGTTCAAGGATAAAGGATGTATGCATTTCTTCTTTAGAGGAACGAACAGGCTCCTGCCCTGCCTTTGCAAAGATATTATTTCTAACAGTATTCATTCTGCCGTAGTGCTGGTTAAATCCCGTGGAATTGTTATCATAGCAGATGTTATTTTCTATAAGCACGTAACAAGTGCCTTCGTCCGTATATATTCCGTGACCGCCGTAGTGCTTACTTTTAACGTTGTGGATAATGTTGTTACGGATAACCGTTCCCGGCTGTGTACCAAGCAGATAAATACCGCCCATATCGGAAAGTAGACCCTGACCGATATTATGAATATGGTTTTTCTCAATCAGGATATCACGGGTTATGCTTTCGCCGTAGCCCCATACCCAACCTGCAGAAATACCTGTATAGAAAGTATCGCTGATATCGTTATGAGAAATGGTATTTGAATGCGTATTCCGCATAAGAATACCGCAGGCCGCGTGGTAACGTCTTCCAATGCATTCAATAACATTCTGCGAAACGGTTACGTCAAAGGTTTCATTTCCTTTTCTGCATCCAGAGCTTCCGCCGTTAATTTTGAGTGCACCTGCCCCAAGGTCATAGAATTTGTTTCTATAAACACGCATATTACTGCATCCACGGTTAATATTTACTGCGTGAACACCAAGGTTTTTAAATACACAGTTCTCAATACTGCAACCGCGGGCATATGTAAACTCAACATCTGCGTGTGCCCAACATACCGCCTGTGGGTCAGAACCGCATATTGCACTTTCTTCGCTTACAATATCTTCTCCCTCTCTATCCTCTGTTACAACCATAGGGGAATGATAATCTCCGCGGGTGTTGGCAAAGGTCAGTTTTGAAAAAGCTATATACTCCACATTCTTTTCTTCCGTACCCTCAATTCGGAAAAGCTTTTCCGCAACGGGAGCATAAACCATAATACTTTCGGGAGTCTGCTTTTCGTCACGTGGAATGTAATAAACCTTTTTAGTTTCACGGTCAAGATACCACTCGTTTTTATTTTCAAAGGCTTCCGCTACGTTTTCAAGCTTATAACGAAGCTTTGAGCGTTCGTTTGTATCGGATATACTGAAACGGGAGCTGTACTCCATAACAATTTTCCCTGTTTCCGTATCTATACTCTCCACAGGAGAATGCTCATCAATCCAGTAATGGTTATAGCTTATAAAACAGTCGCTGAAATTACGGAAAGTTTTGAAAAGCTTTGCATCCTCTTTTTTTGCAATAAACCACTTGGAAGGTGTACCAACTTCTTTATTGTTGTTTTCAACACTTTTAGGTTCAAAAAAGCCTTCTTTCGGAAGATATGTAAAATCCGCACGTAGTCCGTCAACATAAAGGTCTGTAAACCAAAATCCGTCATCTATCCCGGAAACTTCTGCACTAAAGCACTTTACTCCATTAAATGTATCTTCCTTAAATCCCGTGATTCTCCTGCCGCCGCTGATTAGTGTGTTGTTAAGACCTTTAATTGTAACAGAATTAACCTCGTTTGTAATCCTGACGGGATTTTCAACATTGTATACTTCATCAGTAATTGCAATTGTAATGGGCTGACCTGCTCCTGCACGGCGTAGGTCGCCCACAAGTTTTAACGCATTTTCTATACTGTCTACCGGGCCTTGCATATCACCGATTTCTTCTTTGTACAAACCGCTGTGATACCATTGTCCGTTTTTCTGAGATACATAAATTGTAGTAATGTTACTAATATTTTTCATTTTACATCAACTTCTTTCTGTACTGAGACGGATATATATTCAATTATTCTGCTTGCGTTTGATAAGTCAAAGCTCATCTGTGTAAATAAATTTGCGTTTGTAAACTCGGAAAGAAAAAGATACAAAAGACTTTTTTCGTAAAAAGGGCTGAGATTTTCTCTATACTTATCGGTTGCTCTTTCTACATAATCCAATACTGGTTTTTCTAAAGTGTATGTATGCCGGGTAAATTCTTTGTTTTTACACAGTGAAAAGAAATCTGCAGCTACATAATTCGGAAACATATATACAAGTGCGTCTGTGTTCTCTGTGGAGCTGAATCCGTGCATCCGATACGGTGGGATAACTGTTATCTGATTTTCACCAAGTTCAAATTCCTCTTTACCCAAAAGAACAGTTATACTCCCTTTTTTCACCAGAACCACTTCAAGCTCTGCATTTATATGCAAGGGACAATTTATCATTGGATTAAGAATCAGTTTTTCATTCGGGACAGTATATTTATCCATTTATAAAGCACCTACTATTATTGAAAAAATCGCAAGAAATACCGAAGCATAGTTTTTCCATGTTAAATCCTCGCAGAAAGTAAACTTTGATATCAACGTGCCTGCAGCCAGACCAATGGATGATGTCACAACCGTATATACGGAGATATCCATAACGGCAATAACAAAAACGGATATAAGGGCGGAAATATTGGACAATGCTGTTCTCATCCCTATATTAATAACGTGTTTAGGACCAAGGACAGTTAATACACTTTTCCTTTCTCTGTTGCTTTTTACCGCTAAGTATATAATAACAGCTATCACACAGATAATCAAGCAAATAAAATTAGTCATAAAGAACATATTGTTTGCTTCAAGACTTTTGGGATGCTCCGTGTAAAATTTCAGGTAAACACTACTGATTGCACATGTCAGAAAAAGCCATATGCATATCCAAAAAGGGTTCCTGCCTGCTTCCACTTCATTATTTTTTATGTAAGGGAGAATTACCGCTGCAAGAAGAAACAAAACAGCAAGTACGGAATTAACTGTTATTTTCTCCCCGAAAAAAATCCTGCCGACTAACACTGACCCCAAAACACTTCCCAGCATACCTACTATGGTTTTTACGGGAATTGACATTCTTGAAAGGGCAACAAGCGAAATAGCAAGTGAATTAAAAACCAGCATGGCATACCCGAAAGAAAATGCAAAGGTAGTAAAGTTCATCCTGATATTAAAATTACATAATAAAAGGAAATAAACACTGCCGAACATTGCATTAACAAGATTCATCATAATCATTGTCGGAAGATTATTTTTCACACTGAGCTGAAATCTTTTTTCCAGCATTGTACTGAAACCGCTCAGAAAAATAGAGGAGGTTAATAATAACAATATAATCATAAAAGCATCACCACGGATAATTATAACCGCTTACAAAAAACAAAGCAAGACAAAATAAGGTAAATTTGAGACAAAAGGCATCTCCGTTTGGAGATGCCTTTGCATTATTTATATTCGTCTACAACCTGAGAAATTAAGTTATAGTCATTTGTCAGAATGATATCAACGCCCATATCAAGGTAAATTCTTGCATTTTCTTCCGTATCTGCCTGAAACACGTTACTGATAATTCCGTTTTGATGTGCCTTTTTTACCATTTCCTGCTACAAACTGCACCTTTTTACAACCGTATTCAATGGCTCTTTCAACAATTTCCCATGGAGCGTCACTTCTGCCCATACGGGATGCTCCGTGAAATAATGTCCTGCAACGGAGCCATCACGATTAAAAGCATATGCAGTGTTTCGGTAGCCCTTTTCTGCCTCATAAGTTGCATTAACAAACACTAAGGCGTTACATCTTACCGCAGTTTTGAGCATTCCTCAAGGAGAATAGAGTTACACTTCTCCTTTTAAGCAAGTCTCTGCTCCTGTGTTTTTGCAAGTGAGGGTGTATCTGCCATTTCAGGCAGAACAATAATATCCATGGAATCATCACATTGGCTGAGAAGATTTATCCGTATTGCAAAACATTCCTCGGTTTTGGAATAATTCGAAGAGTACGGCGGTTGAATAACGCAAACTTTTATATTTTTCATTCCTTTCAAAAAATACGGGATGTGAAAAAGCACTTTTCACATCCCGTTTATTATACAA
Organism: Clostridia bacterium; assembly: GCA_045605405.1. Lineage (GTDB taxonomy): Bacteria > Bacillota > Clostridia > UMGS1883 > UMGS1883 > UMGS1883. The sequence goes on along the minus strand of JAZUPX010000114.1, from coordinate 5,414 downwards.
TTATTTTACATCATAGTCAAGTTTAAACTTTTCTCCGCAGCCGTAGTTTTCGTATACATAATCAATATCCTTATCACCTCGACCTGAAAGGCAAGCAAGGATTGAGCCTGACTTATGCTCCTTTGCATAGCGGATTGCGTATGCAACTGCGTGTGCGCTTTCAATTGCAGGAATGATACCCTCATATCTTGAAAGCAGGAAGAATGCTTCCATGGCTTCCTCGTCAGAAACAGTTTCGTAATGTACACGCCCTGCATCACGAAGAAATGCATGTTCTGGTCCAACACCGGGATAGTCGAGACCGCTTGCAATAGAATATACAGGTAACGGCTCACCATTCTCGTCCTGCAGCACATAGCTTGAATAACCGTGAATGATACCCTTTGTACCGTATGCCATTGTAGCCGCGTGGTCGCCTACACCTGCGCCTCTTCCCAAAGGCTCAACACCGTAGATTTCAACGGGGTCTGCAAGGAAAGGTGTAAACATACCAAGAGAATTACTTCCTCCGCCGACACAAGCTGCAACTGCATCGGGCATAATACCTGTCATTTCAAGAAACTGTTCTCTTGCTTCAATACCGATAATTGACTGGAAATCCCTCACCATTTTGGGGAAAGGATGGGGACCTGCCGCTGTACCGATACAGTAAATTGCGTCCTTGTATTCCTTAAGATAAGCTTCAAATGCTGCATCGCAAGCTTCTTTAAGTGTTTTAAGTCCCTTTGTTACGGGAACGACATTTGCACCGAGCATCTTCATTCTTATCACATTAGGATGCTGTTTTGCAATGTCAACCTCACCCATATAAACGTCACATTCCATACCGAAATATGCCGCTGCTGTTGCAATTGCAACACCGTGCTGACCTGCACCTGTTTCTGCAATGATTTTCTTCTTACCCATATATTTTGCAAGGAGTCCCTCACCCATACAATGGTTAAGCTTGTGTGCTCCTGTATGGTTAAGGTCTTCACGCTTTAAGTAAATCTGGCAGTTACCGAAAATCTTGGAAAGGCGTTCGCAATGGTACACGGGAGTGGGTCTGCCCTGAAATTCCTTACGGATTCTGCGAAGCTCGTTTATAAACTGTGCACTGTGGCAGATTGCTTCGTAAGCATCGTCAGCTTCCTTGAAAGCCTCAATAAGCTCCCGTGCCTGATAAGAACCGCCGTATTCACCGAAATACCCCTCTTCGTTCGGGTATTCCTTGAGATAGTTTTCAAAATCCTTGTACTTGTTCATATATATTCTCCTTCAATAAAGAATTATTTGCAATTTAAAACCCTTGAAATGCGGCGCACATCAAGGGTATATAAGCATAGCATATATGGATTTAGTCCATTTGCGAGATACCATCATACCCCCCACTTATAACGCAAGTCCTACGTCAGCGCATTTCACGCCACCCTCGACAGCCCATATTACTCAGGCAGTTCTGCGGAACTCACACCGTAATCCGCTCGCTCTTAGAACTGTTGACTGACTTTTTTCTGTCTCAACGGTTTATGTTTGTTGGAAATAATTATATCACTTGTAATATTATATGTCAATAGTTTTGTATTATTTCGTGCGCACAAGCGCGTAACGGTCGCCATCCTTGAATTCTGTGTTGTCTACACCCGTAAGCATTGCTTCGCCATTTTTTTCAAAAGACCAGTAGCTTTGGTCTTTATCGTAGTCTGCCTCTATGCCGTTGACCATCTTTACATAAAGACCGTAGGGGCCCTCTTCACCGTCAATAACCTTGTGTTCTTTAAGAGCTTCTCCTACAACGGTCTTGTCTGTTTTAATTGTAAATTCAATTGACTTTTCCTCTGCCGTAACCGTTACTGTAAGGGTGTTTTCACCTGTACCAAGAGTAGTATTTTCCATATATATTGCATTTTCCCATACTTCCGTATTATCAGGTGATTTTTCTTCGGGCAGGAAGAATAATCCCACGGCAACTACAACGAGCAGAGATATAATAATTATACTTATTTTTTTCATACTATTTTCGTACTCCAATCCGAAACATCCCAAATTTCATCAACAACGCCCTGATAAAATTCACTTTCGTGGCATACAAGAAGAACTGTTCCCTTAAATTCCTTTATTGCACGGGCAAGCTCCTCCTTTGCCATAATATCAAGGTGGTTTGTAGGCTCGTCAAGTATAAGGATATTTGCTGGATTCTGCATAATCTTACAAAGACGCACCTTGGCATTTTCACCACCTGAAAGGACTTTCATCTGCGATGTTATGTGCTCGGTCGTAAGTCCGCATTTAGCAAGTGCTGCACGGGCTTCCGCATTGGTAAGAGAGGGGAATTCATCCCAGAATTCCTGCAGGGCTGTTTTGTCGGAATTACTCTCCTCCTGCTCGAAATATCCCACGCTTATAAACTGGTCGTGCTGAATGTCGCCCTCAATGGGAGGAATAATTTTGAGAAGTGTTTTCAGGAGTGTAGATTTTCCCAGACCGTTAACTCCTTTTATAGCAATCTTCTTGTTTCTTTCGATTGTAAGGTCGATTTTCTTAGTAAGGGGTGAATCGTAGCCAATTACCATATCCTTTGCAGAAATCACAACTCTGCCCGGAGTACGGTCTGTTTTGAAATAAAATGTAGGCTTCACCTTTTCGGGTGCAAGGCTGATTCGCTCCATTTTGTCAAGCTCTTTCTGTCTTGAACGTGCAAGGGTTGCCGTTGCTGCCCTTGCCTTGTTTCGTGCAACAAAATCTTCAAGGTCGGCAATTTTCTTCTGCTGTTTTTTATACGCCTGCTCAATTTGTTGTTTCTTAAGGTCGTACATTCTCAAAAAGTCGTCATATGTTCCCTTGTAACGAGTCAGCACAGTATTTTCGAGGTGATATATAACATTTGTTACCTTTGTTAAAAAGGGCATATCGTGTGATACAAGGATGAAAGCATTTTCGTAATCCTGCAAAAATCCCGTCAGCCAGTTGATGTGGTTTTCATCAAGGAAGTTTGTGGGCTCGTCAAGAATGAGAATCATGGGGTTTTCAAGGAGCACCTTGGCGAGAAGTACCTTTGCCCTTTGTCCGCCGCTAAGCTCCGTTACATCGCGGTCAAGTCCGATTTCCGTAAGACCAAGACCGTTGGCATATTCGGAAATTTTAGTATCAATGGTATAGTAACCCGAGGAATCGAGAATTTCCTGCATCTCCCCTACATCCTCCATCATTGAAGCAAGCTCGTTTTCGTCCGCTTCTGCCATTTTGTCGTAGATGGAAAGCATCTCTTTTTCAAGGTCGGAAAGATGTGAAAAAGCATCACGAAGAACGTCACGGATTGTCTTTCCTTTGCCAAGTGTGGAATACTGGTCAAGGTATCCGTATGTAATATGACGGCACCACTCCACTTTGCCGTTTTCGGGCTGAAGTTCCCCTGTTATAATTTTGAGGAATGTGGACTTTCCCTCACCGTTGGCACCGATAAGACCTATATGTTCACCCTTTAAAAGACGGAAGCTTGCATCTTCTAAAATCTGCCTGCCTCCAAAGGAGTGTGTTATGTTTTCTGCATTAAGTATACTCATATGTTTCACCTTTTAAGAACTGTATAATGACTAATTCTAACATCAAATACGAAAATAGTCAAATAAAAACCTTCCGCAATGGAAGGTTTTTATTTGACTGAAATTATTATTCTTTTTCTACGCCGATAAATACTTTTTCGCCGTTGATGTTCCATTCCTTGGAATTTTCACCCTTAGCACCGTTATTTATTGCAAGCGCGAGAACATCGCCCTTGATTTCTTCGGCATTTCTGTCCATAATAGCAGAAATCTTGTCATTGCCGTCAACGAATACTTTGATGTTATCCATAACCTCGAATCCGCTGTCCTTACGCATTGTCTGAATCTTGCTGATGATTTCGCGAACGAAACCTTCTTCAATAAGTTCATCGGAAAGGCGTGTATCAAGAACAACTGTAACACCGAAGTCACTTTCGGACTGGAAGCCCTCTACCTGAGCTGCTTCAATAAGGAGGTCTTCCTTTTCAAGAGAGATTTCCTCACCGTTTACTGTAAACTTGATTGCACCGTTTGTCTCAAGTTCAGCCATTGCACTGTTTCCGTCAATGTTAGCAAGGTAATCACGGATACCGCCGAGGAATTTACCATACTTAGGACCGACAGTCTTAAGCTGAGGCTTGAAGCTGTATGTTGTGCAAGCGGTAACATTGTCTGTAAACTCAACTTCCTTTACATTAAGCTCATCTGCGATGATTTCTGTATAGAAGCTGTCAAGGACTGTATCTGCCTTAACATACATCTTGCCGATAGGCTGACGGTTCTTGATATTGGAAGCATTTCTTGCAGCACGGCCTAAAACAACGATGGAGAGAACTTCCTCCATTGCCTTTTCAAGCTGAGCATCAATCTTTGCTTCGTCATATACTGGATAGTCGCAAAGATGTACGCTGATGGGGGCTTTTTCATCAATACTACAAACAAGGTTTCTGTATATTTCTTCAGCCATAAAGGGAATCATGGGAGCAGTAACCTTGGCAAGAGTAACAAGTGCGGTATAAAGTGTCATATACGCATTTATCTTGTCCTGAGTCATTTCCTTGCCCCAGAAGCGTTCACGGCTGCGGCGAACATACCAGTTACTGTGTTCGTCTGTAAATTCAGAAATTACACGCGCACTTTCGGTAATCTTATAATCGGAAAGATACTCGTCAACTGTCTTGATAAGAGAATTGAGCTTGGAAATGAGCCACTTATCCATTACGGAAAGCTTGTCATAGTCAAGAGAATACTTTGTTGCATCAAACTGGTCAATATTTGCATAGAGTACGAAGAACGCATATGTGTTCCAGAGTGTACCCATAAATTTACGCTGACCCTCGGAAACTGCACCGTCGTGGAAACGGTTGGGAAGCCAAGGTGCACTATTGATATAGAAATACCAGCGAATTGCATCTGCGCCGTGCTTTTCAAGTGCGTCAAAGGGGTCGACTGCGTTACCCTTGGACTTACTCATCTTCTGTCCGTTTTCGTCCTGAACGTGACCGAGAACAATTACGTTTTTGTAAGGAGTTTCGTTGAAGATAAGGGTTGAAATAGCAAGGAGTGAGTAGAACCAACCTCTTGTCTGGTCGACTGCTTCGCTGATGAAATTTGCAGGGAAGTTTTCTTCAAAAATTTCCTTGTTTTCAAAGGGATAGTGCCACTGCGCAAAGGGCATTGCACCGGAGTCAAACCAACAATCGATAACTTCCTTTGTTCTGTGCATTTCTTTTCCGCATTCGGGACACTTGATTGTAACTGCATCGATAAAAGGACGGTGAAGCTCGATTTCATCGGGGCAATTGTCACTCATGGATTTAAGCTCTTCAATAGAGCCGATTGAATGCTGATGTCCGCATTCGCAAATCCAGATATTAAGAGGTGTACCCCAAT
>JAZUPX010000113.1:0-30386 GCA_045605405.1 Clostridia bacterium | reverse complement strand
GGGGAGCCGGTGGAAGAAGGGAGAACGATATGCAAATAAAGTTTAACAGAACGGCGAGGACAGAGAAGCCGCGGTACATTGTGGTACATACAACGGGGAATCCGAGAAAAGGTGCGGATGCAAGAGCGCATTTCGACTACTGGAACGGCAAGAACGTCGGGCAGAGTGCAGACTTTGTGGTAGATGACAAGGAAGCGCTGCAGATTAATGATTATAACAAATATTATACCTGGCATTGCGGGGACGGCAAAGGCAAGTACGGCATTACGAATTCCAATTCCATTGGCATTGAGATTTGCGTGAATGCGGACGGGGATTTTGAAAAGGCACTCGAAAATGCGGTGGAGCTCGTGCAGAGACTGAAAGCAGAGACGGGTATTACAGAGGTGGTGCGGCACTATGATGCATCTCGAAAACTATGCCCTGCGGAGCTTTCGAAGGACAACTGGAACGAATGGTACAAGTTTTTAGACCGCGTAAACCATCCGAAGGTCGTGGAGCTGACAAGCATCAATGACATCGTGTGGGAGCTTTCACAAAGAGAGCTTGCAAATGGCGGGAAGGTTGTCGGCGACGTGGAGCTCTGGCTCAAGAAGCTGAACGAGGATGTAAATGTATACTGGTTTGCGCGGAAGATTGTGCAGTATTTAAGGGAAAAACGGGTATAAGGGGGGCTGAACGTGACACCAAACAAAGCCATAGAGATTGTTGATAGAGTAAGACCGAATGCATACAGCGAAGAGGACAAATTAAGGTGGATAAATGAGCTTGACGGTATGGTACAGCGTTTAGTTATACAATCGGACAAGGTTATGCAGTATTCTTACCCCGAAGATCTGGACAAAGAACTTCTTATTCCTGCTCCGTTTGAAAATGTATATCCCTTATACCTTGAAGCGCAGATAGACTATCATAATCGCGAGTACGGCAATTACAACAATTCCGTGATGATGTTCGATTCCATATATACCGATTATAAGAAGGCGTACATCAGAGAGCATGCAGTGAGGGGGTGAGCGCGATGTTACCTTATCTTTCGGAAGTGCAAAGCGCATCCAAAAAGTACAGCGTAGTATTCCGAGGCTTAAACTACGGCGAGGGCGCACAAGACGGAGAGTTTTCACAGACACATAATCTTTCGACCGACCAATACCCCTGCATCACGCAGAGAGCGGCGAGAATCAATACGGCGAAGTACGCGAATCCGACAACATTACATGCAAAAGGGAAGCTTCTTGTGATAGACGGTACGGATGTAAGATATGACGGTGAAAAGGTTGGCGATGTCACGCCCGGGGAAAAACAGACCGCGACAATCGGTGATTATATTGTTATTTTTCCCGATAAAGCCTATTATAAAGTGCCGACGAAGGACGAAACCGGAAATCTAATAGAGGGCGCATTCGGAAGCCTTGAATCGGAATACAAGACCGATAAGAAGCTTAGCTTCGGTACATATTCCATTATAACAAGAGGTGCATATTTCTCGGATTATTTCAACAAAGGCGATGCGGTAACCATTACGGGATGCGGAAAGAACGAAAATAATAAAGAAGCCGAGATTATTATAAAAAGTGTAGAACCACAGAGACTTATCTTTGAAGATAACACTTTCACCGAATTTACAGAAGAAAACGGTGGGAATGTTGTGATTAAACGGTCGGTGCCTGATCTTGACTTTATCTGTGAGAGTAACTACAGGCTATGGGGAACGCATGAAAATACGATATATTCGAGTAAGTTTTCCGATCCGTTTAATTTTAAGGTTTTCGAAGGACTTTCAAGTGACAGCTACGCCATCGAAGTCGGAAGCGAGGGGGAATTTACGGGATGCATTCCATACTCTTCGCACATTTGCTTCTTTAAGGAAAACACACTCCATAAGCTGTACGGAACGAAGCCGAGTAACTTTCAGATCACTACGGTCAATGTTTACGGCGTACAAAGCGGAAGCGCGAGAAGCATGCAGATTGTCAACGAACAGCTTTTATACAAGGGCGTTGGCGGCGTGTATTCCTATACGGGCGGCGTGCCGGAGCTTATAAGCGAAAAGCTTGGAAACAATCGGTATTCTGACGCGGTGGCTTCTTGTGACGGTGAGACATACTACATATCCATGAGAAACGGCGAGGAATGGAGCTTGTTTACCTACGACGTCAGGAAAAACATCTGGCTTCGTGAAGACGATACACATGCCATTGATATGGCGTTTCATGATGGAAAGGTGTATTTTATTGATGCGAGCGGCGGTTTATATTACATTGATAAAACGGAAGAACGAAACGACATAGAGTGGAGCGCAACCTTCTGCACCATGCATGAAACAATGAATGAGCGAAAGGGGTATTCCAAGTTTCACCTTCGCATGGATCTGTCTGCCGGGGCGTGGTTCTCCATAGATGTAAAGACAGACCGTGATACAAGATGGAAAGAGGTCTATACAGCGCATAATGAGAAAGCAAAGACGGTATCAATACCGATACTGCCTACGAGATGCGACAGTATAGATATTCGGCTTCGCGGCAAGGGAAAATGTACGATTAAGGCATTTATCCGAGAATTTACGGTAGGGAGTGATGTTTAGTGATATTCACGCAATCAATGCAGCGCATAGACGCAAGTAATCCGCAAGATGCCATTAAAAAAATGGCGAACCACATAAAGTACCTGCAGGAACAGCTGGAATATACCCTTTCAAATCTTGACAGCCGGAACATAAACGAAATCAACATAGATGAAACGACAATAAAGGATTCCACAGGCAGTACAAGCATAGGCGCGTTTATCAATTTGTCGGGGCCGAACGGAGAAAGCTTTACGGCCGGGAAAAACGGCAAAGGGAAGTTTGAGTTTGTAATAAAGGGGAAAAGCGGCGAACAAAAATTGTACTTAAACAGCTCGGGCAAATTGGTTATCGCAGAAGATCTCACGATTGATGGTGGGGAATGGTAAAGGAGGAATAAAAATGGCATATGTAATTGGTTCGGATAAAGGCAAAGACATTGCAAAGAAAATGAAAACCGGCGAGACATACAAGGCTTCGGATGGCTCGACGTGGACTAAGAAAAGTGATGGTTCTGTATCGGTAACAACTAAAAGTGGAGAGAAGTTTGACAATGCATATAAAGCACCTTCTGTTTCAACGGTTTCATCGGGCGGTGGCACGTCCGGTGGTTCTACCTATAAGCCGACAAAGAATTCGCAGTACACAAAGCCCATTTTGGGAAACACTTGGGATGCCAATACCGATTATCAGGCAATTATCAATAATGCAGTTGCAAACGGTGACTACGTAACGGCGGCAAAGGCTGAACAGCTTCGGAATCAGAAAATCATTCAAACAGGCGCAAATTATGACAGAACAAGCAAGTACGGCGGAAGTCTTGACGGCAGCGGCATAGATTGGGGCACAGTCGGCACAAATCAGATGAATGCAGGCGTAAGTGCGGAAGATGTTTTAGCTACCTACTATCAGAGATACGGCAAGGCAATGAACACAGAAGGCTTACAGGGTTACGCAAATGACGAGCTTCAACAGGCTATGTGGCAGTATGCGATGGGTGCGGTACAAAAGAACAATCAGCCCGAGGATTTTGAATACACGAAGAAAAAGCCAACAGAGCCGGAGCGCGACCCACGCATTGATGCGCTTTTGAATGAGATTTTAAACCGTGATGATTTTTCTTACGATGCAGCGAGTGACCCTTTGTATCAGCAGTATGCAAATATGTATCGGCGCGAAGGGGACAGAGCCATGCGCGAAACGCTTGCAGAAGCGGCGGCAGGTGCAGGCGGTATGAATACATACGCCATCACGGCGGCACAACAGGCAAACAATTATTATAACTCTCAGCTGAACGACAAAATTCCCGAGCTTTATCAGCTTGCCTATTCCATGTATCTGAACGACAAGGAAAGCAAGATGCAGGATCTGGGCATTCTTCAGGATATGGATGAATCGCAGTACAACAGATACCGCGATACCGTAAACGATTGGTATGCTGACAAAAACTTTGCTTACGGCGTATACCGCGATGACGTGCAGGACGGACAATGGAAGACACAGTTTGATTATAACGCCATGATTGACAATCGCAACCTTATTCGCGATGATATCTGGAAGAATAAGGAATGGAACTATCAGCTCGGAAGGGATCAGCTTGCTGACAGCCGTTATGAGAATGAATGGAATTACCAAGTCGGGCGCGACCAGATAAGCGACAGTCAGTACAACGATGAATTGTCCTACAATCGCGGGCAGGACAGCAAGAAATCCGCGGAAGCCCAAATGGAAGAAATCATCGAGACGGGCACAATGCCACGGGATGAGCTTATTGCACAAGCCGGATGGAATAAGGCAGATGTAGAAGTGCGTGTCAAGGCAAGACAAGCAGAACTCGGCATATCGTCCGGCGGTGGGAGCAGCGGAAGCAACTATACGAAGAAAGACTTTGATACATCGGATTATGAGGTGCTTGGAGACCACGGCGGTTATGTTTATGTTTCAGGTCTTGGTCGTCAGGAATGGGATTACATAGAACCCATGGTGAAAAGCGGGAAAATAAGGACCGTGGTTGATCACAACAATAAAACAATAAAATATGTAAAGAACTAAAGGAGGCTGTACTATGGCAAGTAACACTGATATAGGTTTGGCGGTCGCGCGGAGAAAAAAAGAAGAACGCGACAAGGCAAGAGGTAAACAATATGACGGTACAGCAAAAGAAGAATCAAGAAAGAACGATATAACAGCAAAAAGCTCCTCCACGAAAAGTGGAGGGGCTAAAACCGATAAATCAACGGGCAAAACGGGTGATTGGCTTAAGAATAAGGCGGCTGAAAGCTCTGTTGTAAATGCAACAGAGCATAATGCCGCAAAACAGCCAAGCGCCTTCGAACGAGAATCAAAGAATGCGTATACTTCTTATAAAAGCAAGGTTTATAAAGGTACAACGGACAAAAAATATAATGAATCGCGAATCCGCGAAATTAAATCCGAAATTTCAGAATTACAAAAGGCGAGAAGCGGAATCGAACGTGCGCGCTCTTACGGTAACATTGATGATTTGATTGCAGAGAATGAAAGGAGAGAATCTGAGCTTTGGAAGGAACTGAATGAGCTTGAAAAGCAGAAACCGGAAATAGCCAAGACTACGTTCATAAGCGATTTGCCGGATGATGAACGTGAATCTCGTGTCAAAGAAATAAACAGCGAACTTTCGAACTTGTCAAGAGCAAGTAGCGGTTTAAGCCGTGCAAGCCGTTACAGCAATGTTGATAATTTGGTTGCGGAGAATGAAGCAAGACGGGCAGCGCTTACAAAGGAATTGCAAGAGCTTGGACAGGTAGGCTCATTTACTGCTTCTGAACTGAAACAGTCTGAAGCCGATGCTGCAAAGAGACATGAATGGGATGCCCAGAGGCGGATAAACTCGTTTGGCCCGAGACCACGCGTTGAAGATGCAGAAGAAGTACGTTCGGCATATAGTGAATTGTATGATGCGCGAAATGAAGTTAAAACTGTCAAAAGAGAAAAAGCACTTTATGATGATATAACCGAATTTAGCAACGTTGTCAATGAAGATAACTTCGGCGGTCAGTGGAGGGCAAATTATCGGAGTAATGAACTAAGCCGTGAAGCCGACAAGGCAATGGATGAATACTTATCTAATCCAACAGAAAAAAATAAGGAAATCGCCTATGCTTATGATGCCTTGGCCAGGGAGTATGCGAAGAACAACGAAAAGGCACTTGATGATGAAAATGTAAAAGCTTCTTGGCTTACCAAAAGCGTGGCGGGATATTTACCGCAGTTTAAAGACCAGATACTTCCGGAATTAGTCGGCGGCGGTATTGGTTTGGCGGCTGGTAGTTTGGTCGGCGCACCGAACGTGGGCATGTCTATAGGTGCGGGCATAGGTACGTTTTCGCAGAGTTACGGCGTTATTCGCGGGTCGGTATTTAGAATACTTCTGTCGGAAGGCGTTGACGAGGAAACTGCACTGAATGCGGCAAATGATGAAGCGCTTATAAACTCTATTATCGAATCCGGCGAAACAGCTTTAAGTTGGTTGGCGGCAGGCGGCGGCAAGGCATTAAGTGCTATAGGGAATGCGGCAAAAGCGAGCGTGGCAAAAGGAAGCACAAACGCAGCCACCAAAGTTGTGGCAAATTTGGCATCTAAGGCAACAAACCGTGCGGCAACAAAGGCGGCGGCATCGGTGGCAAGCCCGGCATGGAAAACAGGAGTGAAAACCGCTGCCGGCATTGTGGGGAATTCCTTAACAGAATATGGCGAAGAGTTTTTACAGCAAGGTGTTAGCATAGCAAACAAAGAGCGCGCGTTAAGCGGTTCGGATGAAAGTCTTGTGTCGAAAACAGGAAAACTTCTTAAAGGTGTCGCAGGGGGTACGAATCACGAAGCTCGCACTGAAATGCACGAGGCGGGAACAGAGGGTTTTAAAATTGGCTTGTTGTTCGGCGGCTCTCAAACCATTGTAAACAATGTTGTTTCGCACTATGCCAATGCAAAGACGGTTGAAGCAAAAAATGAGTACGCGGATTCCGTTGTCAAGGACGAGAAAGCCTTAGATGCTCTTATTAAATCAGGCAAGGAAAGCGGCGAAGGAACTGTTTCGGCAAAAATCGCAAATGAAATTGAGACCGCACGAAAGAACGGCAAGGAAGCATCACGCAAAAAGGTAAAGCAGCTTATTGAGGCCAACGAAATCTATAAGGCGGCAGATGAAAAGAATGCGCAAGCCGAGCCCGAAACGCTCCTGCAGGCGGCAAGGGAAGCTGTTGCAAGACGGAACAGAACGGACGGCGTTTCTCTTCTGGAAGCGCGGCGGCGTGGCGAAGTGAACGACGAAGTGCTTGACAGACTTACAGGGTATGACGTGGAGATAACTGCAGATGAGGTAAGGAAGGTCACCGGCTTTGGCGAAGAGGGTGCAAAGCTTGTTGCGAATCTTTCCAATCAAGAAGGCGCGACATTCTCTAAGGCAATGGCAGAGGTCAAGGCATCATATGTGACAGGCTTTCAACAGCCCGATTTGGACATTAAAAAGGCTGAAAATGCGTTTGTTTCCAAAGCGCAAGCGGATGCATTCACAGCAGGGCAGATGGACAGACAAATGCAAGACCTTGCCGCGAAGGAAAGGTTTAGAAACGCAGTTGTGAATATGGAAAGCGGCTTCCTTGCTGAAAACCTTCCGAGCGATGTTACCGAAACGCAAGTCGGCATTCTCAATCAAATGGCGGAAGGCTTAGGCGTAAAATCATATGTGGCAAAAGGGCTGAAAGGCAACGCTGAGTATAACAGACAAACGGGGGAAGTACCTATTGACTTTGATTTTGAAAGAGAAATCGGGGCAGACGGTAACCGACAGAAGGTTTCTATTGTATTCCATGCGGCGCACGAAATGGCACTTCACAGAGTGGTTGACCTTGCGCCGGAAGAAGGTAGCGCGTTCGTATATGCAATGTACAATCATCTTGCCGGGAATGAGCCTTCAAATTTTACTCTTGCAGACGAAAAGCGAAATGCATACGCCGCGCAGGATGTAGAAATATCCCTTGCAGAAGCCATGGAAGAGTTGTCGGCAAACAACATTCTGTACCTTTATAATAACGATGAAGCGAGATTCCACGATGCTATTGACAGAATTGTTAACGGCACGGACGAAAAGGCAAAGCAAGGCTTAAGGAAGTACGTTGATTTTCTCAAAAACATTATAAAGAAAATTAGTGATTTCCTTACGGGGAAAAGCGGCAGAGAAAGAGCAGAGGGACAGGCGGAACTCGACGAAATTACAAAACTTCGTGATATGTTTGAGACGGCTTTCGCAAAGGCTGTGGAGAACAAAAAGGCGATACAGGCAAGGAGTACGGAGTCAAAAACTTCAAAAAATCTTGAAATTAAGGCAAAAGAGGATTATAATTATAACGTAAGCCATTCGCTGAAATGGCGCACAGATTTGAACGCAAGACAGTACAGAATGGTAGAGAATTGGATTCGTCAGGTTGATAATCACGAACCGTACAGAATCGCAGATACGGATGGATGTTGGTATAAAGGCAGAATTGACGGGGAAGCTTTGTTTGCCATATATAGTACGGCAACACCTGGCAATCCTACTATTCTGTACGAAAGAAAAGGCGATGGCGGAAGCTTCGAATTAGATATTTTAATGGGTTTATTGGAGGAAATAGAAAATGGCAAGAGCGTTAACGGAAAATCAGCGTATGTTAACTGGGTATCTCGCGGCGGTTGGATGCGAATTGTCAACAGTAGCCAAAATAATACGGGAAACTTGGGTGGCGGAGGACACAATCAAAATGCTGGAGTTTTGCCGGGACAATCCCAACGCAACGGAAGCCCAGCTTTCTGGAATGTCATCGAAAATTTACGCAGAACGGAGCAAAAGAGCTATTCTTTAAAGGACAACAAAGGCAACACTTTAACCGAAGCACAGTCGGAATATTTCAAAGATTCTAAGGTTAACAGCGCACCTGATGTTTCTTTCTCCCTCAAAAATACCAACAACGGCATGAGCGCAAAAGACCGAAAAGACCTTTTAGACATCATCGAGCATTTAAAAGGTGAATTTGAGGTTACAAAGTTTCCGAAGGCAGACCCGAAGAAGCTTGCAAAAATGACCCGTGACATTCTGAAGGAGTACAGCAGTCATGCGGACTATGACGAAACATTTGCTTCTATTGATTCCTTGTATCGGTACATGGCGAACGGCGAGGACGGACATCCGGCAGTATGGGATGATGTATACAGCAGAGCTTACAAGGTGGCATTGGAAATTGTAAAAAACGCGCTTGTTAAGGATGATTATTTATATCAGGAGAATAAGGCCCTTCGTGATTATTTGCGAACTACACGCATTAAATTCTATGAAGGATTTGACAGCATACCTTCTGTATATGAAAACTTTAACGAGTTTCGCAAAAGAAATATGGGGCGGCTGAACTTCACCAATGACGGACGGAGCATTGATTCTGTTTATCAGGAGTTATCTTCCTTATATCCTGAGTTTTTCAACGAGGAAGAACAAACCAATTCAGCAGACCAGTTGGAACGCATCGTAGAAGTGCTTGACAGCATCAGAACAACAGAGGCAAACCCGTTTGACGGGCAGATTGAACGAGTTTCCATGCACCTCGCAAATGACCTTACTTCCCGTTTCTTTGACATTCCGCAAGCAAAGCCTACTTTTGCCGACAAGGCAGAACGAAGGGTCGTAGAAGCAAAAATCAAAGGTGAAAAAAAGGCTGAATCGATAAGGCAGCAGAAGGATGAGAGAATCAAGAAGCTCATTGAATTACAGAAGGAAAAAACCAAAAAGAAAATTGATAAATTAAGGCAGCAGAGGGATGATAAAGTCCGGAAGGAACAAGAAAAGCGCCGCGCGGCAATCTCCAAAATGAGTGAAAGCCAAAAGGCGAAGGTTATCCGCGCACGGATAATGAGACATGCAAGAGACCTTAGCAAAAAGCTTGTGAATCCTACTGACAATCAGCACATTCCACATGAGTTGCGGGGCGCGGTTGCGGCGCTGCTTGAATCCATCAACCTTGAAAGCAATTACACTTACGACACAGAAAGCGGTTCATACAAAAAGAATGATGATGGCTTGCCGGCAAAGAGAACGCAAGTGTTTAATGAACTTAGGGATATTTACAAAAATATTGCTTTCTCGGTGGTTGTAGACCCTGACTTGATAGTTGAGGGTGGTTTGCTGAGTAATGTAATCTCTCTTGCGGACAAGCGGATTGTAGACATGACATCAAGTGAGCTTGAAACTGTATGGCAAACAATACGGGCGGTGGAAGCAAGCATAAGCACAGCAAACAAAACATTTGCACAAGGGAAGTTTGCAACGATTTCAGCGTTTGCAGAAGCATTAAGGGCGGATAACGCAGAAAAAAAAGAAAGAACGGAGCTAAAAGGCGTTTTAGGTAAGGGCAAAACAACATTGACACTTAATATGCTTACGCCTGAAACATACTTTCATTTTTTAGGTAATGCAGGTGATTCTATCTTCCGTATGATGCGAGACGCACAAGACAAGCACATAAGCATCATGAAAGAGGTAGCAGAATTCACACATGATACATTAAAGGATGTAAATGTAAATGTACTTGAAAATACCATGCATACCGTAAAACTCGGCGGTGAAAATGTTCAACTGACAACGGCACAACTCATGGAACTGTATGTGCTTATGAAGCGCGGACAGGCAGTAGAGCACATTATGGTTGGCGGCATACTTCCTGATGTGACCGATGGTAAAGGACTAAAGAAAAACACAAGAGTAGAGCCAATACGAAACATTTCGGCTGATGAGATCTCGACAGCGTTGTCGAAACTCACGGACAAGGAAAAGAAGATTGCAGATGAATTGCAAAAGTTTGTTTCTACCGTTTTAAGTGCATATGGCAATGAAGCCAGTATAAAGGTCTATAACTATGAAAAATTCCTTGAGAAAAACTATTGGACAATTCGAACGAACAAGCAGGAGATAAGCAGCGAAATAGGAAAAGATACATCTGTAACGTCCGTTGCCAACAAAGGCATGGCAAAAGGCACACTGCCTCACGCAAATACTTCTGTCCGTATAGGCAGTATCTTTGATACCTTTGCTTCTCATTCTTCGGACATGGCAACTTACGCTGCCTGGCTCGGCGCAAGTGAAGATATAAATCGCATCAGAAACTTTGTGTTTTGGGAAGAGGGCGCAAGGACAGGAACTGTAAAAGGTATCCTTGATACCGTACATGGCGCAAAAGTCGGTTCGGAATACCTTGAAAAGCTTTTGACGGATATTGCAATAGGTGTAAAGGGCACAGACAATATGAATCCGTTTGATAAGTTCATAGGCGGTTACAAAGCGGCATCCGTTGGCGCCAATCTTCGCGTTATTATCCAACAGCCTACGGCGATTCTAAGGGCGCTTGATATGATAGATGCCCGTTATCTGGCCCAAGGTGCTGTAAGACCGTTGAAAGGCTTTGCGAAGGCTAAGAAGTATGCCCCTATTGCACAATGGAAAGATTGGGGATATTTCGACATCAACACAGGCAGGCAGATGAAGGATGTGCTTTTCGACAATGCAAGCAAGCTTGAAAAAGCAAAACAAGTCGGCATGTGGGGTGCGTCAATGGCTGATAGTCTTGCGTGGGGTCAGTTGTGGAACGCGGTAGAAGCGGAAACAAAGGCAACGCATAAAGAACTTGAAGTCGGTTCGGAGGCGTATTATGAAACTGTGGCAAAAAGGTTTACGGAAATTGTAGACCATACGCAAGTGGTTGACGGCATATTGCAGAGAAGCCAGTTAATGCGTTCCCCTGACGCTTTAACAAAGATGGCAACGTCCTTTATGGGTGAGCCTACAAAACAGTACAATATGGCTGTATCGGCGTTATACGATGCGATGAACGGGAAGGGGGATGCGCGTAAAAGGGCTGTATCTCAACTTGGAAGAACGGCGGTATCGCTTGCGGTAGCAGGGATTATAAACGCTTGCGCACAATCAATCATTGATGCAATGCGAGACGATGACACGGAAAAGGACTACTGGGAAAAATGGACTGCCGCTTTCGTTGGAGATGGGGAAGAAACAAATTTGATGAACTCCAATTTGGGCGATACGGTAAACCCGCTTAATTATGTTCCGTTTGCAAAGGATGCTATGTCAATTTTTGCAGGTTATGATGTTAAGCGTATGGACACAGAAGCAATAGCAAAGACCTACAATGCTATCGTGAATATGTACAAAGCGGTTACAGGCACGGGTAAGTACACGATAACCGAAGCATCAGCGCAGCTTTTCGCAGAAATAGCAAGGTTTTACGGATTGCCCGTTGCAAACGTAAAGAGGGACATCAAGTCTCTTATTATGTCTGTAGCAACCATAACGGACAGCCCCCTTATGCAGTATCGTATGGAAAAGGGGATGCTTGATATCAACTACGCAGGGAACAGCAAGAACTTTATTGACATTCTCTTTAATGCCTACAAGAACGACAAAGCTGCATATAGGTTAATTTACAAAGACCTTGTAAAGAATGGCTATTCAGAGGATGATTTAGAGGGCGGCATAGAAGCTCGCATGAATAAAGCGGATGCAAGCAAGAAAAAGTACAAGAGTAGCCTTAGCAAAGTTAAACAAAATCGATTGTGGAAAACTGCAACTGCGGTGCAGAGAAAAAATGCAGAAGCTGACCTCAATAACTTTTTAACGTCAACTAGTGAAGCAATGGGAAAAATCAGAGTAGAAGCGATGAAGTTTGGCATCGATGAAACGGAATATACCTTGTGGCAGCTTGCCAAGGAGATGGTAAGCGACGGAAAGGATGGAACAAGCGTTAAAGAAAAAGCCGCGGCAATGAAGTTGCTTAATTTAACAAGTGACGCGGAATGGGGATTGTTCTTGCTTAATAACGAAAGCAAAGGCGCAAACTATGCATATGAAAACGGCATAGACAGCAGTATATATGCAGATTTTGTTGAAGCCCTTGCCAAAGTGGATAAACCCACGAAAAAGGGAAAGTACGGCACATATACGCAAGATGAAGCAAGGGAAGCTGTAGAACTACTCGAAGGCTTGTCCTACGAAGAAAAGGCCGCGTTATGGCAGAGCGTCAATACAACGTGGAAAAAGAACCCGTATAGATAACATGATAAGAGCAGAGCTTCGGCTCTGCTTTTACTTTTTCGAAAAACATGATAAAAACGAAACTCCGTAGAAGGCATTGCCAACTACGGAGCTTTGTTTACTCTTCAGCTAATAAAGTTACAGCGAAGATGTTTCGCCAAACAACTATTGAAAGGTGTTCGACTGTGTTTGTTATGGCAGACTTTTCCGCATGGCATCCGAACACCATTCCGTCGGAGACTATGCTATCTGTATCCTCCAGTGTGACGATTTTTCCGTCACTTGAATAATTTAAAGTAATTGTTAACTTATCATCGTACACAAATATTGCATTTACAAAAGTATCTATCAAGCGTTTTTGGAAATCGAGGCTTTTAACATCTCCTTTTCGCAATTCTGTGAGGAAAAATAATACATATTCACGAGTGATTTTTAAAGCTTGCGACAGTTCGATTCCTGCAAGTTCCGCATCTATCTCCGCGCGTTGTGCGTCTAATTCGTCCATGCGTTTTTTTGTGCTGTCGTTGAATATTCCCGCCTCAATTGCTTTCATAATATTTGCCATTGCTTTATCAATCTCGGAAAGCTTGGATTGCAATGCTTTTTTTGTTTCATCATCTTTATGCTGAGATTTGTAATATTCCCAAACTGCATCAGCAATAAATTCTAATGTTTTATCATCATAAAGAATCCGCAAAATAGCATTAAGTACTTTGCGTTCAATTTCATTCTGTGGAACAGGTTTTTTGTTGCAAGCGTGTTCCTTCTTCCGTTTAACGCAAGAATAATAGCTATATTTCTGCCCGCTTTTCCCGGTGCCACTTTCGCCAACCATCTTGGATCCGCACGTGCCGCAGAATAGTTTGTCGGTCAGCAGGTATTCGACACGGCTCCAAGTCCGGGACGGCGCTCTTTTATTTACTTTCAGCATTCGCTGAACCTTTTCAAAAGTTTCTTTATCAATAATAGCCGGTACACCTCCTTCTACTCTTATTTCATTTTTATAAGTATATACCCCTACATACTTTTCATTTTTTAGCATTGAATACAGGCTGTTGCATGTAAACTTATTGCCTCGAAGTGTTCGAAGGCCTCTGCCGTTTACTTCGTTGACGATTTCAGGAACGGTCATCCCCTCTGCATATAATTTGAAAATAAGCCTTGCCGTTGGTGCTGTTTTTTCGTCAATCATATATTTTTTAGTTTTGGGGTCGGTGCGATAGCCGAGCAACTGATTTCCCCCGGTGCATTGACATTTTTCGGCACTCGCTCTTTGTCCTCTGATAACATTTTGCGAAAGCTGGAGGCTGTAATATTCAGCCATACCCTCTAAAACACTTTCCAAAATAACACCTTCAGGGCTATCAGGAATACTTTCGGCTACGTAAACAACCTTTACGCCGTTCTTTTTACAGCGATACTTATTGAAGGCAATTTCCTCGCGGTTACGCCCGAAACGGTCTATTTTCCACAAAATAATTGTGTCAAACTGTTTTTTGGCCGTGTCCTTCAGCATCTTCTGAAATTCTTCCCGGTTATCGTTTCTGCCGGTCATGGCACGGTCTATGTATTCGTGGACTATTTTATATTCGTTTTCGCCGGCGTACTTATATGCTGCCGCAAGCTGTCCCTCGATACTTTGCTCACCTTGCCGATGGCTTGAATATCGGGCATAAACAACGGCTTTTTTCATCAGAAGATACTCCTTTCGTAGTTAAT
The DNA here is from genome assembly GCA_045605405.1 of Clostridia bacterium. Lineage (GTDB taxonomy): Bacteria > Bacillota > Clostridia > UMGS1883 > UMGS1883 > UMGS1883. The sequence continues at coordinate 15,996 of JAZUPX010000113.1, read as the reverse complement.
TTGTGGTGCGCGTGGTCTTTTTCGGTTTATCTTTCTTTTACGCCGACATACGCGGCCAATTCATTTCTTCTATCAATAAGTTCGGCAAGCTCTTCGCCATCTACGCCGAGACTGACCTGACCGATATATTTTTTCGTCAAAGAAAATTGCTCCGTCGCCACGGGCGCATCTTTTTGGAATGAGAAAGCTCCCTTCAGAGTGGTTCATGTTGGTTTTGCTGCAAGCTATTGTGTACCTTTTCTAATTCTTTTTCAAGCAATTCAATGATATGCTTGTCGCTTTTTCTAATGTCTTCAAGCTTCCTGACCTCTTCTTTGAGCTCTGCAATTTCGCGGTCTTTTTGCTGTATGTCTTGATTGTTTGAAAAATAGTACAACCAAAATACTATTAACAAATAGCCGACTGCAACCGCTACCCAAAAGGTAGGATTTTCTACGGCAGATAAAACTATACCTATTGCGGCAATTATAGAAAAGAAAAACAAAATAGGCATGTAAGCCTTTAGTGGATGTCTCCCAATGTAAAGTTCACGTTTTTCTTTCACATTTTTTATCTTTCGAGATTTCGACTTCCTTTGTTCTTCAAGTCTCGTTTGATTTTCTTTGTTTATGCGGTTAGAATCGGCATACTGCTCTATCACAGCGTCGTAGACTTCTTTGCTTATCGTCCCTTGCTCAACACACTTGTATAACTCTTGTTCGGCATTTCTTTTCCCGTTTTTATAGTCGTTTGCAGCTTGAACATATTTGGCCCATGCTTCCCGTGATACTGTGTTAACGCCTTTTAGAGACATAGAGAGTCACTCCTTTCAAAATGGTTTGTGTGCTTAATGGTTGTGTGCTGTTAGGGGCGCAAACCATAGCAAAGAAGAAGTATAAAGTAATTTGCGAACGCGCAGATAATTACGGAGAAGCAAGCAGATTTTACAGGCTTTAGCATTTCGCGAGATGATTCCCCTGCCGTCACAAAGTCTTTTCTTCGTTTTTTATAATGAGGAATTATAGAAACAGCATATATTAGCGATGCAAAAAGAAGAAAACTGTCTAAAGCGTCGTCGTTTACGAACCATATAAGAAGTGAGAATATAAAAGGGACAATCGTGTGCCGCAATGCACTGAATATCAGGCTCATAAATCCATTATCGCAAGGCCAGACACGAGATAAAATATTGTAATTTCTAAGTTGATTAATGGGTTGAAACAGCGGAATATCCCCGTTAGCATAAAACTTCCATTTTGAGCGGATAAATGCTGCACATACTATAAACGATAAAATAAACAGAGCGGTTACAATGAACATAACACGAATACCTACTTTCTAATAAATAAATTGTTTTTTATGCACTTTGCGTTTCGTAATAGGAGAGTGCTTTTTCTATGAATTTTTGTGGCAGGTCAAAATATTCTGCCAGTTCCCAAGCTTGGGTGATTCCGCTTTGCAAAGCTTCCTGCAATTCGGAGAGAGGAAGGACGGTTTTATACGCCCAACGGTTGGCGCGCTCTTCCATGCGGCCGCGAGTCTCTAATGTATCTATGCGGTAGAAGGAGCCGGTCATGCAGTGACCGAGTTCGTGGGCGAGACATTCCTTTTCCTCTCGAGAAGAAGAAAGCATGTCGACGTCAATGCCAATTGCCTCGGGCGTGGAAATAGACTTCATGTGGCGGAGCGGATAATAGTAAACTTCAAAACCGTTACTGGCGGCTATGTCATATAAATTCAATAATGTCATAGTGACCTACTTTCTCTGCGATTTTGTAAACTTAATAAATTCTAAAATTTTCTCTTTCTCTTCTTCTGTCAAGTCTTTAACCTCGCCGTAGAGGGCAAAGTCTATTTCGGATAGCTCAGAATCAAGATACGAAGAATCAGGGGTGTCAGTGCGCCCTATAAGATAGTCGGTTGTGACACCGAAATAATCGGCGAGCTTAGCGAGCGTTTCGTTATCCGGTTGATACGTTCCTTTTTCCCAATATGACACGGTATTCTGCGCAACGTTTAAAAATTCAGACAAATCTTTTTGCATTATTCCGCGCTGTATTCGCAATTCTTTTATTCTATTCATTGTTATCACCTCTATATCAATATAACTGATATTTCCCCAAAAGTAAATACAATATCAATAAAATTGAAAAAATTTTTAAAAAACGCTTGACATATCAAGAAAGCTGATTTATAATAAAAGCATAACATCAAGAAAGCTGATGCGAGAGGAGGGCAAAGATGAATATTATTAAAAAGCTTCGTGAAAAAGCAGGACTAAAACAAACGGATTTAGCAAGAATGCTGAAAATCGGGCAGAGCACGGTGGCTATGTGGGAGACTGGAGAAACAATGCCGCGAACAGACAAACTCCCGGCACTTGCCGAGGTTCTTGGCTGCACAATTGATGAATTATTTAAGGAGGTGTGAAGAAATGCAGGAAAAACTCATTCTTCGGGTCTATCCGAAGAGCACGGCCAAAATTCGGGACGGCGTTATCCGGGTAACGGGTGAGGCGGCAAACGTTCTGATGGAATATCAGCGGTGCACGGGAATGCCGGTCAAGGAAATTGCAAGCAAAATGATATTGTTTGCGGCAGAACATACGGAAATTGCGGAAGAAGAGTAGAAAGGAGAAAACTTATGGAAGCGGAAATAAAATTGGATCTCAGTCAAATAAGTCCACTCACAAAGCGTCTAATTGGTAGTTCTTTGTACGGAGCTTTGATTGAACATTTTAACAATCCGGAAAATCAGAAAAAATTCAAAGAATGGCAGAAGCAGAGAAAAGAACTAAAGGAAAAAGAAGGGAGTGTTTGAGGAAAAATGACCAAAGACAAGGCGCTCAAGATGGCATATGAACTTTTGGAAGAAAAGGCATACCAGGTTTCGGAGGATTACAAGATGGAAAAACCGTTGCGAGGGTATGAAGGCGAGTTTGCCGAATCTATGGCGGTTATGAAGGAACTGGAAAAGATGATGGAAGGAGGACATGCCGCATGAGTAAAAAAGAGAAACGCATGGCGGCAGTTGTGGCGGTGGTTCTCATTGTGCTTGCGGTGACTTCGTTTGTGAAAGCCGCATGCATGGAATATACCACAGTAGAAGTAGTCGTGCAGGAAGGGGACAGCCTTTGGAGCATTTGGGAGGAAGTTGGGCACGGAAGATTTGATGATTGGAAAATAAAGGTTGAGCGTGTGAATGAACAGGATTTATCAGTGCTGCATCCATGCGACAGGATTGTTGTTCCAATCATCAAATAGCGATATAAATTCCTGACGGAATTTGCGATATGTTCCTTCGGAACACGATATATCTTCGATGCGATATGTCCCTTCGGGACCCAATGTGTGAATTTATATCATATCGCAGCTGAATAAAATGAGGCTATATCGCATTTGTGAAACAAATATATCGCGCGAACAAAGTGAGCATATCGCTAAAACATAAAAAGAAGGAGGAATAAAATGGGTAAATGGCATGTATTACATAACCCAATGGCGGGATATATCGCGGCGAAAGTTATCGATGACACAAAGCCGGTACACAGTGGGAATTTAATGTTTGCCGGTGAGTACACAGAAAACAAAAGAGAAGCAGAAATAATAGCGGAAGAAATGAACGAAAAGGAGATGGATTTATAATGGATTTTGTAAGACTTATTGAAAACGGAGAGTACAAAAAAGAGGATTTGAACGTAACGAATTTTGCGTTTGTGAGCGGCATGGAAAAAGCAAGGGAATTGTTGGATGGCATGTTTGGTGACGAGGATTTCGAGAGCTTTAGTCCGACACTTAAGAAGATTCAGAAAGAATTCGCGGAAGAGGTTCTTCGGACGGCGCAAGAATGGCTTCGTCTTAATATTTGCGAAGCGATTGTGGAACTTGCGGATGCGGAAGCAGCTGAGAAAGGGGAAAAAGAAGCATAAGATTGCAAGTATACTTAGAATATTTGCTTACAAATATTAAAGTTTGGAGGTGAAAAGTTGAAATGTTTGCAAAAAAAATGCCCCGTATCTGCGGCAACAAATACGAGGCGTGCCCGGAGGCACACTTATTTTATGACATCTTTAGTATAGCAGAAATTTAAAGCAATGTCAAGAACGGGCGAATGTTTTTTGCCCTACGGGGTCCCCGAAAATGCGGATGCATTTTAAGGGGAGAGGAGGAGCGGCGGAACATGGTTAAGTTTTCCGAATAGGAAAACGATTCCGGTGAAGCACGTGACGACGAGGAAAGGAGAAAAACGATGGATATTTTATCGGATGTGGAAATCATTCTGCACAGAATGGGCTATGAACCCGAGAAGAAAAGGCGGGCTGTACATAGCTGCACGTTATGCGAAGGTGAGATTTACGAAGGAGAAAGATACTTGGATTTTGACGGGAAAATCATCTGCCCGGAATGCGTGGACGAGATGAGCCCCAAAGAGGTATTTAATATGTTCGGCTATTATTTTAGACGGGCGAGTATTTAAGGAGGAATTTTTATTATGGCAATCGTAAAACCTGAAAACATGAGCTTTAAGGACGAAAACATCATTATGATTATCAGCGGTCTACCGGGCGTAGGCAAGACAACCCTTGCTTTTTCGGCTCCGGACGTAGTTCTGGTAGACGTTGACCGAGGTGTAAAGCGTGTAAACCCGGCACATCGGCGTGACACGGTAATGGTAAAGACTTATGAAGAACTTTTGGAGGATATCAAGACTCCGGCATTTGCCGCTTATAAAACTGTAGCAATCGATACGACTGGCGCATTTATTGATCTTCTGAAAGACTGGGCAATGCGAAATAATCCTTCCGCTTGCAAAAAGGGCGGCGGCATATCTATACAGGGGTACGGCGTTGTAAAAAGTGAGTTTTTGCGTTTCTCCAGTGAACTTAAAAAGACCCATAACGTGATATACATATTCCACACAACAAAGGATAAGGACAGAGAGGGTAATCCTGTTTATGACCTTATGTGTGAAGGTGCGGCACGTGAAATGGTTTGGCAGCCTGCGGACCTTGGTGCATACTTTCAAATGCTTGGGGACAAGCGGTATCTTTGCTTTACGCCCACGCAGGAATATTCCGCAAAGTCTTCTTACGGCATTAACGGCATGATAGAAATTCCAAGCCTTGAGGATGGGATGCTCAATAACTTCCTGTCTGTGTTGTTCGACAAGGTGAAAGCAAACATAGCGGCAGAAAATGATGCGGTTCGTCCTCTACAGGAAGCATACAATGCAGCCATGGCAGAGGGTGAAAAAATTATTGCAGCCATCGAGAATGCCGAGGATGTTCCCGGCGCCGTAGAAAAAATCAAGGGGCTTGCCCATGGACTAACAAGCGAAAAGGAACTTCGTGCACGCCTTTCGGGAAGGCTGAAAGACCTCGGAATCACTTACAACCATGAGGCAAAACGGTATGAGCAAAAATAAGTATCTGATAACGCAAAGCCTTTTGTCTGCTTGGAACTGGATTTACAAATCGGACAATGGGTATGAAGATTTTTTAAAAACATTGCATCGTAAAAAGACAAAGCCAAATCAGGCAATGCTTGACGGACAGCAGTTTGAAAACATGGTGACGGCGGCGTGCGAAGGTGCGTCGCCGCCCGAAGGGCACAAGTGGGAAAAAGGGATCCTTGGTGTTGCCGATTCTGTACGGGACGGCGCGTTTCAGGTGAAGCTTTCCCGAAACATGAAGGTGTTTGATGTGGATTTTGTATTGTATGGGATTTTGGATGTTCTGAAAAGCGGCATTATATACGACATAAAATTCAGCAAAACATATCATTACGGGAAATATGCAGATTCGCCGCAGCATCCAATGTATTTTGCACTTTGTCCGGAAGCAAGACGGTTTACCTATATTATTTCAGACGGCAAAGAAGTTTATCGCGAGCCTTACAGACCGGACGAGGTACAACCCATAGAAACTGAAATAGCAGGATTCCTTGCGTTCTTGGAAATGCGCGGACTGACAGACGTTTATTTTAAAAATTGGAAATCAAAATATTAGGAGGTAAAAATTTATGGATTGGGGTTATCAAAGAGAAGAAGCGGTTCATATAGAACCGGGAGACCACAGAGTGGTTATTTTAAATGCAGAAGAAAGCGTTTCGACAAAAGGAAATGCAATGATTGTTCTCACGGTCAGACCTTCGGGAAGCGACCTTTCTATTAAACATTTCATCGTGAAAAACAATTGGTTTAACAGGAATATGACAGACTTTTTTGACAGCTTCGATGTGGAGGAGGGAGACTTCCAATTGCCAGGATGGGTAGGCGCATTAGGTGCTGCCAGAATTGAAAAAAACGAGGACGGCTATTTGAGAGTGAAATATTTCATTAATCAGGAAAAGGCTACCGAGCTTCCACCGTGGACAGGAGAGAAACCGGAGAGAGCAACCATTACAAAACTGGACGGCGAAGCAAATGAAAATGATGATGGTTTGCCGTTTTAAGGAGTGAACATGCGCAGGTTTTACACGGATAAGGAAATACAGGAAAAACTGAAAAATATTCTTGTGTTATGTGATACCCGGGAACAGGTCAACGGAAATATTCTCAGCTTTTTTGATAAGAAAAAAATCCCGTATACAAAACGTAAGCTGGACGTAGGCGATTATTCCTTTATGGTAGGGGATGATACCTTTGAGGATGTTTTGTGTGTAGAACGCAAAGCCAATTTGGACGAGGTTGCCGGGAATATTACGGTAGATAGAAACCGTCTTGAAAACGAGTTTCTTCGAGCAAAAGCGAGAGGGACGCGCGTCGTTCTTCTGATAGAGGGAGCTTCTTGGGAAGATATCAGAGCACATAACTATATAAGTCGCTTGGAGCCCAAAAGCTTTCTCGGAACGCTTTTTTCGTGGCAGGATAAATATAATCTGCAGATTATATTTTGTAAACCGGAAGAGACGGGGAGCATGATTTACAGCCTGTTTTACTATCGGCTTCGGAACTGGCTGAAAGGGGACTAAGGGTTTTGTATGTTTGCAGATGCGATTAAACAGCGGCTTACAATGCGACAGATTTTAGGGGCATACGGAATTGCGGTGAATGACCACGGCTTTGCAAGATGCCCCTTTCACAACGAAAAAACAGCCAGTTTCAAGGCGTATGACGGAGACAGGGGCTTTTACTGCTTTGGCTGCGGCGAGAGCGGGGATGTCATTACTTTTGTAATGCGTTTATTCGGACTTTCTTTTAAAGAAGCACTGCGGAAAATTGACACAGATTTCAGCTTGTGTCTTTTTGAAAAGCCTACACTTGCAGAGTACAGAAAAGCGCAGAGAGCCATGGAAGAGATGCGGGCGAAACGAGAGCGGGAAAAGCAGGAGAAAGAAGCGCGAGAGTCAGCATACTGGGAGGCATATGATGAATGGCTTCGGCTTACGCGCAATAAAGAGCAATATGCCCCGAAAAGCCCGGAAGAAGAATGGCATCCGCTATTTGTGGAAGCTCTGGAAAAGCTGACTTTACAGGAGTATGTTTTAGATATAGTAACAGAAAGGAGGGGATAGTGTGGACGAAAGGACGATACAGACAATGGAAATGCCGGAGCTTCTCATGTCGGATACACTCTATGCGATACAGGCAGAGCCGCCGGAAGCCCGGGAGCTTCTGAAGGCTGTTTTCTTTGCACGAATGGAGGAGCTGAAAGCCTCCAAGGAATTAAAGACGCAGATTATGAAAACCTTCCGTACCTTTGAACAGGCAGACAGGGAGCTTGCCGCAAAGTATACCCGTGAGAATGCGCAAAGAAGTGAAGGGATTCCCCTTGCTTATGACGGGCAGGGGAAGCCCATGGCAACGATAGAAAACTTCCTTCTGATTCTTCGCCGGGACAAGTATTTTGAAAGTCTTCGGTTTAATCAGCTTTCCTATGCACCGGAACACGTCGTGTGCGGCAAGGTGGAAAGATGGCAGGATAAGGATGATAGTGCGGCACGGCTGTACATAGAGCAGAAATACAGAATCCACAACAAGGAGAAGCTGGACGATGCGCTTCGTGTTTTATTTGCGGAACGGGAATACCATCCGATTAAGCAAATTATCGAGGGAACGGAGTGGGACGGAAAGTCCAGAATACAAGAGCTTTTTATAAAATGGCTCAAATGCGAGGACACGCCTTATGTTCGGGAAGTGACGCGGCTTGTTTTTGCCGGAGGGATTCACAGGCTTTATAATCCCGGCTGTAAATTTGACGATGTGGCGGTGCTGATCGGCACGCACCAGGGCGAGGGGAAAAGCACCTTTGCCCGATGGCTTGCTATGCGTGACGAGTTTTTTACGGAAGTGACGGAAATCGAGGGGCAAAAGGGTATAGAAGCCATTGAAGGAGCGTGGATCTGCGAGATTGCGGAGCTTTTGGCCGTGACGAAAGCGAAGGAAGTGGAGGCGGTCAAGTCCTATATTACAAAGCTTGTCGACCGTTACCGCCGCCCCTTTGACCGGAGAACGACCGACCACAGGCGGCAATGCGTTTTTATTGGGACAACGAATAAAGAACAGTTTTTGACGGATAAGACGGGGAATCGGCGTTGGTATCCCGTCAAAGTCAATTCCAGCGGCTACGACTTACACGACCACAAGGAAGAAATTCAGGCGGATATATTGCAGGCGTGGGTGGAGGCGAAGCACCTTTTTGACGAAGGGAAGCTGCAGCCGTATGCCGACCGAGCCCTTATGGAGGATATTCGACAGAAGCAGGCACAGGCGGTAGAGGAAGATTACCGCGTGGGACTGATTGAAGGGTATCTGAAGAATAAGGATAAGGTGTGTATACTGGAACTGTGGAAGTATGCATTGGACAATCAGTATACGAAGCCGACACGGAGAGAAAGCAACGAGCTTGTAATGATTTTGCAGGGGATAAAAGGGTGGGAGCGCGAGGAAAAGCCAACCCGTTCAAAAGAATATGGCTTGCAAAAATTTTGGCATAAAACAAACGAAGAAAGATTTCAGGAGCTGCCCGAAGTTAATACCTCTGACTTACCGGAATAAAGTTGGTAACAATGCTGGTAACATGTTGGTAACATCGTTGGTAACACCTTAAAACCCCGTAATTATAAGAAAAATGATGATTGATGATGATGTTGTTACTAATATTTAAAGGGAAACTTTTATAAAAGTGCGTTTTTTATAAAAATATATAAAAATGTAAAGTATAGGAAAATTGATAACCTTAGTAACAAAACGCAAAGAAAGCCTTGTTTTTCAAGAAAAAATAGTGTTACCAATAAAAATCAAACTGGTAACAACCACGAAAGGAAGAAGATTATGGACAGAAAACTGTATTTAGATATGTGCCAAAAGGTTTCCGTTCTGCCGCAAGGCGTGGGCGGTATCAAGCAGAACGTGCCAGAGGAGCTATGTGTGACATATCGCGGCGTGAAGCTTTATCCGCATGCATACATGCTGGCGTTCAATGAAGTGACGGGAGAGCCGGTGCATGTTGCGGTGCTGCATGATATGAACGTGAACAGCATTCGGCATGTGGAGCTTAGTAAGGTGGAAGGAGTTACGGCATGAAGAAGAAAAATCCAGTCAGGCAGCTTCGGGAATCAGATATACGAAGAATCAAGAAAGAAGCGGCAGACGATGCCATACGGTATGCGACGGTTATATTCTTATCCGTGATGCGAGATAACGAGGGGTATGGCGTGAAGAGGCTAAAGCGCGTTTATGAAGGCATAGAGTACCTGGCGGATTCCATAAGCCGTGGATATGTGAAGCTGCAGGATTTGGAGCAGGCTTTAAAAGAAGAAGCGGATATACATATTTCGATTTGAGAAAGGGAGATGTACAATGAAAAAAATTATTTTAATAGCAGTAACAATTATTTTAACACTTACGGTATTCACCGGATGTACACAGGCTGATCGTGCAAGTTACAACATATCAAAAGAAGCTGACCGTTTCAACGTAACGCGAAGATTGGCGGTAATCAACGCCAGAAGCGACAAGCCTGTATTTGAAATCATAGGTAGGTTTTCGCTGTCAAATAACGCGTCGGATGAGCTTGAAATTACAGTCGAAACAGACGAAGGAAAGTATAAAAAGCACTTTGTGTATCTGAATCAATGGACGATTTATACCGTGGAAGATGTAAGCGGTGCGTATGTTGACCCGTACCATTATGAGGTAAACTATCTGCCGGAAATGATTGTGCCGGTAACGATTACGGCGAAAGACTGAGAAAGGAAACAATAGCATGGCTGAAAAAGAAAGATTCATAAATACAATCAAGAAATCCCTTAGCGGGCTGTTGCCTCTGCACATGGCGGGAGGTATAGCAGAACGGATAGCGGACGCGCTTATACAGGAAGGGGCGGTGTTTCCGCCTTATAAACCGGGAGATGCGGTATACGTTATATACGAAGGGTACGTTACGAGTGCAGAAGTTTTGGCAATATATATTGACCATGATGGCGGCATGTTTGATTTAAAAATCAGAGAGAAAACAGAGACGGTCAACGGCTTTTGTACGACCATAAACAATGATTATACATTCGACGATGTTTATCGCACCAAAGAAGAAGCACAAAAAGCCTTGGAGCAGAGAAAGGAAGGTGAGGGGAAATGAAAATAATTGATATTCAACATTCAAAAACAGGCGAAACAAGAACGGACGGAAGATATCCGCTTCGTATTGGTAGCGAGGTAAGATTTTATACTAATCTTTGTGTTGGCGATATTATGGCTTTGGAATATATAAAAGACAATCAAGGTAATGCAAAAGATGGAATATTGCATACAAGCCGAATTGAAAGAATTGACAGAACAAGAGGCAAAATAATCGTAACAACAAGAAATAGTATTTACCATTTTGAAACCGCCCACCCAACCGAGAAAGGCGGTTTAGCAGATGATTAAATTATGGTGTGAACAACAAATGTTAGATGAAAAAGGGATTATAATGTGTACTGCACATCTTGCCGAGGGCAGAGTATTTGATTGTCCTTATAATGACAACGAAGAAAGATTAAAAGCAAAGTATCCTTGTGTGGACTATAAAGAAGAGAAAGGCGGTGTGAAGGAATGACATACAAAGAAAGTTATATGCAATGCAAAACAGAAGAAGAGTTGTTGGCAGAAGCGAAAAAAGACATTGAAATTGCACTTTTGATGGGAAGTCACGACAGGGTAAAGGTCATTAAACAATCGGCAGAAGAAGTTATTGCAGAAAGATTTAGTAAAGGCGGTGCATCTAATGCGTGATAGATTAATTGAGTTGTTGAAAAAAGAACAGGAAGCCCGTTGTAAATACACTCGGGAAAAAATACAAGAAATGCTACAAGGGAATTTAAGAGAATGCCTTAGAACTGGCTTTGAATTTTCAGCTGACTATCTTCTTGAAAACGGTGTAATTGTACCGCATTGTAAGGTGGGGGATATGGTATTTGCTTTGTGGAGTGTACCGACAGAGGCGAAATATGTAATTTATTCTGCGGAAGTTGTTGAAATTCGTATTTCTGGAAGGAATTGCAGACAAACAACAACTTTTCTACTTGAGCCGTTGGCGTATAGAGGAAGAAGAAAAGAATACAGAATAGATGATTTTGGCAAGTTGGTATTTACAAACAAAGAAGAAGCTGAACAGGCATTGAAAGGCGGTACTGAAAATGGGTGAACATAAAAGAAATCCCATTGCCATAGCGGCAAAACGTGGAGAATTACCACCGAAGAAGCCGAAAATGTCAAAGGCGCAAAGGGACAGGCTTCTTTATGCTAAGTGTCAAGCGATAGCATACCAACATCTTGGAGTACCATTCATAAAGCTGTGGAAGGGCGGTGAGGGGTGATGGCAAAAGTATATTGCGCTTCTTTTGATTGCATACATAACAAAAACAATGTTTGCAGAGCGAAGGAAATAAACCTTTCTTGTGGACTTATTCATACGGTCTATCAGGGCTGTAAGCATATACACGAATGCAAACAATACGAAAAGAGCGAAGATGTGAAACAAATAGAAAAAATGATTGGGAGCTATCTCAGACGGAAAGGCGGTGATTAAGTGGAGAACAAATTTACGGATAACGAGATTGTAAAGGCTTTGGAGTGTTGCTGTAAATCAAATACCAATGATTATTATTGCGAAGATTGCCCGTACGAACACATAGAACTTTGCGCTGCCGTTGTTTCGAAAGATGCACTTGACTTCATCAACCGCCAAAAGACAGAGAATGAAAGACTTAATGTCGAACTGGTTGGTATGAGAGGCGCATGCGAATCTTACAAGATACATTATGACAATGCTAGGGCGGAGATTGAGAAGCTAAAAGAACAGCTTGACGGCGAAACGGTTAAAAATATGCGGCTGGGGCATGAGGTTGAGAGGTTGAACGCAGTTTCGGAAATTTGTGGAGATTGTCATAAACAATATGCCGAAAAAATCGAAAGAGCCAAATCGGAAGCCAGAAAAGAGCTTGCAGATAACATAATAAACAGCGTGTACGGCTTTTATAGTTCGATTGGTATTCGGGAAGTTGTCGAAGAAATTGTGAAAAAAATGGAAGGAGAAAACAATGTACAAATCTCCCATTGAAATAGTTATGGGGCAAATGCAAACCGAACAAGAAAACAATGTTTTTAGAGCTGTACAATCTGTGGGAATTAATGTTGACAAAGAAGAACTTATAAGGGCACTGCAATATGATCGAGAACAGTACAACAAAGGGTACAAAGACGGTTTAGAAGAAGGAATGAGGGTATTTGCAGAGAGGCTGAAATCTGCTGATTACTATACAGAAACGGGGGTTTATTGTCTTGATGACAATGATATTGACAACCTTGTAAAAGAAATGGACAGAGAAAAGAGAAATTCGCCATAACAGCTGCGGGAATTCGCTATAAGGCATTTTAAAACGAATTTGCTTTACTTATTATTTGAGGGGGTATTTAAATGGACTTGATTGATAGACAAGCACTACTTGAAGATATTGAGGAAACCGTATTGTTTACGGTGCGACAGGGCGAAGCGTCTGAAGGAATGCGGGGCGCACGAAAGGTGATAAACCGCATTATGGCGGCGAAAAAGTGCGCAGCTTCCCCTTGCGACCTATGCCGGTACAATCCACCTTCGAGCATGGGCGGGAAGCCGTGCAGCGTTTGTCCGGCGAGTGCAGCGGAAGGAGGTGTGTGAGGATGGATAAACAGAAAGAAAAGTTAAAACAGATGCTTGAAACGGAAAGAGCGAAGTCGAGAGGCTACGAAGAGCTTGCGAAGATACACGGCGCATACATATCGATTCTATTAAAGGCGCTCGGAGCTACAAAGGATAACCGATTTGCGATTACGCCTTCTGAGGTCAGGGAGGCTTTGGAGAAGTACGAAGCGAGAGCCTTGCCGGAAAAGAACGGTTATGGTTTGTATTGCGAGGTGATCGGCGAATAAGAAGGGGGCAATGCTGTGAATGCGTTTAGGGAAAGGTTAATACAGTTAAGAGAAAAGAAAAGAATTAGCAGGAAAGTCCTTTCCGAACTGTGTGGACTAAGTTCTGATGCCGTCAGGCGATATGAACGTGGGGAGTCAGAGCCGACGTTACATTCCATCATTGCCATAGCAGAATACTTCGACGTGTCGGTAGACTACCTTGTGGGAAGATGCGAAAAATAAATTAAGGCATCCGTTTTCGGATGTCTTTTTTCTATGTATAAAAAATTTTTTAATTATTTTTGCAAATTCCACTTAAAAGGGGAATTTTGCTTTGAATTTATGGTAATGTGTACATAGAAAGAAGAAAGGTGGTGCGGATATGCCTGCTAACAGGACGAAAACAGGGCAGTTTGCAAAAGGGCATAGTGGGAACCCGAAAGGGCGCCCGTCGCTGCCCCCGGAACTAAAAGAGTACGCTATGCAATCACCGGCAAGGCTTAGAGCCATAGCGGACGATAAGAATACGCCTATGAAGGTCAAGGCGGATATAGAGAAGTGGTTTGCGGAGATGTATTACGGAAAGAGCACACAGCAGGTCACGCTTGACGGTGAAGTGAATAACACGGGAATGACAGTTGTTAAGTTTGAAGGTGAGCTTGCAAAGTGGGCGAAGTAAAAGAAGCTTTAATCTTTCAGCATCTTCGGGAAGATGTACCAAACCCAAAACAGATTCAATTTTTTGAAGCAGAAGCCACACACATAGGCTACGGCGGCTCGCGAGGTGGCGGAAAGAGCTGGGCAGGGCGCAGAAAAGGCGTGATGCTCTGCATGAATTACGAGGGCTTAAAAGGAGTGCTCCTCCGCAGAACGATGCCCGAGCTACGCAACAACCATATTATTCCGCTTCGTTTGGAGCTTGACGGATATGCGAAATACAATGGGGATGAAAGAAGCTTTCTTTTCCCGAATAAGTCAAGGCTTATGCTCGGATATTGTGATAATGACGGCGATTTAACTCAATATCAGGGACAGGAGTTTGACTTTATTATATTTGAGGAGGCAACGCACTTTCCCGAAGAGTGGATAAAGTTTATATGTACTGCGCTTCGTACTACGAGGACAGACTTTAAGCCCAGGGCGTACTACACGACGAATCCCGGCGGCGTAGGACATGAATATATCAAGCGTATATTCATTGATAAGCAATACAAAGAGGGTGAAAACCCTGACGATTATGTTTTCATCCAAGCGTCGGTATATGACAATAAGGTGCTGATGGAAGCAAACCCCGAATACATAGACAGACTAAAGGCTTTACCCGAACATAAACGCAGGGCGCATCTTGACGGCTGTTGGGATGTATACGAGGGGCAAGTTTTTGAGGAGTTCAGAAATGACAGTACGCATTACGAGGACAGATGCTATACACACGTTATACCCCCATTTACACCACCAAAGGAATGGCGAATATGGCGAAGCTTCGACTTCGGATATTCAAAGCCATTCTCCTGCGCGTGGTGGGCGGTGGATTATGACGGCAGAATATATCGCATATTGGAGCTTTACGGCTGTGTAAAGAATGAAGCTGATGTCGGTGTTAAGTGGTCCCCTGACGAGATATTCAAAGAAATAGCGCGGATAGAGAACGAACATGAGTGGCTAAAGGATAAACGCATACAAGGGGTTGCGGACCCGGCTATATGGGACAAGTCGCACGGCGTAAGCATAGCCGAGACGGGTGAAAAGTACGGGGTGTATTTCGACAAAGGCGACCACAAGAGGCTTGCCGGGTGGATGCAGGTGCATTACAGAATGCAGTTTGACGAAAACGGCATACCGATGATGTACATCTTTTCTAACTGCAAGGCTTTTATACGGACAATACCTACGCTGATGTATGACAACCACAGACCCGAGGACATCGACACGAAGCTTGAGGACCATGTAGCAGACGAGACGAGGTATTTGTGTATGGCAAATCCGATGAAGCCTGTCAAGGTGGAAGAACATAGGCCTGCGGTATATGACCCGCTTGCAAGTGATGATATAGAAGTCGATAGATACGCTTTCTATCGGAAATATTAAAGAGGTGAAATAGATTGGATATGCAACCGAACGCCAAAGGAAAGACAATTCTTGATTATCTTCCTGCGGCGGCACAGAAGCTTATGGGCAAGGCGCAGCCTGAGGGCGTAACCGAAAAACCCGCGGCAAATGCGGGGAGCATAGACAAGAAGGCGATTGAGAAGGCGGCAGAGACCCTTAAGAATTATAAAAGAGGCAAGCAGAAGCTTGAAGAGCGAATTGTCGAGGAAGAAGAGTGGTGGAAGCTTCGCCATTGGGATGTAATTAACAAGGGAGATAAAAATAAAAAAACAGACAGACCGGAGCCGACGTCGGCTTGGATGTTTAATTCTATTGCGGCAAAGCATGCTGACGTCATGGACAACTATCCCGAGCCGAACGTACTGCCGAGAGAACGCGGCGATGCGGAATCAGCAAAGGTGCTGTCCTCTATCCTTCCTGTTATATACGAGAGAAACAATTACGAGGAAACGTATTCCGACGCGGCATGGTACAAGCTCAAACACGGTGTCGTGGCGAAGGGTGTTTTCTGGAATACAGAGCTTGAAGAAGGGCTTGGGG
>JAZUPX010000112.1:0-7563 GCA_045605405.1 Clostridia bacterium | reverse complement strand
GGTGGAAAGACGGTGAGCTATAACAAAGCAGGTTCTTCCCTCCATCAGCTTTGCCATTGCTTCCTGAATTTTTATTTCCGTACGGGAGTCGACATTGCTGGTTGCCTCATCAAGAATAAGCATATGAGAGTTTGCAATCATTGCACGGGCAATTGTTATAAGCTGACGCTGTCC
This sequence comes from Clostridia bacterium, assembly GCA_045605405.1. Classification (GTDB taxonomy): domain Bacteria; phylum Bacillota; class Clostridia; order UMGS1883; family UMGS1883; genus UMGS1883. The sequence continues at coordinate 7,389 of JAZUPX010000112.1, read as the reverse complement.
TTTTGAGATATTTACACCATCGTCTGTGATTACGGTGTCATATCCGTCAGGCAGACTTTCGATATAGTTATGGATACGTGCTGCCTTTGCCGCTTCCTTAACTTCTTCCAACGTCGCTCCCTCTCTGCCGTAGGCAATGTTTTCGTAGATAGTACCTCCAAAGAGCCATGTGTCCTGCAGTACCATTGTGTACGCACCACGGAGAGAATCACGGGTAATATCACGGATATCGTTTCCATCAACAGCTACCGTTCCTCCCAAAACATCATAAAAACGCATCAATAGATTTATAATGGTTGTTTTACCTGCACCGGTAGGTCCTACTATGGCGATAGTTTTACCCGGCTTTGCAACAAGAGAAATATCGTGAAGTATAGTCTTTTCGGGAACATAGCCAAAAGCTACATTTTTAAACTCTACCTCGCCTTTCGTATCTGTCAGTACGATGGCATCGGGGCTGTCTTTCTTTTCAGACTCTTCATCAAGAACTTTGAAAACTCTCTCTGCCGCCGAGAATGATGACTGCAATTCATGAAGAATATTTGCAAATTCGTTTATAGGCCCTGCAAATCTTCTTGAATATTGCACAAACTGCGCCACACCGCCCAAGGTTATAAAGAATATACTTCCCGCTTGAACAACTCCGCTTTGTGAATACAGGTAGAATATGCCACCAAGCATCATTACAAGAGAAATGGAAAGGTTATTGATAAAGCCCATTACGGGACCCATCGTACAGCCGTAATAGTCAGCATTGTAATAGGCATCCATTGAATCCTTATTACGCTCGTTGAATCTGCCGCTTATTACATTTTCACGCTCATACGCCTGAATACTTCTGCAACCTGTAAGCATTTCCTCTGCGTAGCCGTTGAGTTCACCGAGCTTTCTTGAACGAAGTGAGAAAAGCGGTCTTATGCGCTTTGTCTGATACTTTGCAAAAATAATTGATACTGGAACTGTCACGGCAAATACTACAATAAGCGGTTTTGAAATATTCCACATAAATATAAGAGAGCCGAGTACGGTATAAACGCTGGTCATTATCTGCACAAGGTCGTGAGAAAGAGAGCTGTTTATTGTATCAATATCGTAGGAAATACGGCTTATTATATCGCCTGTTGGATGTGTGTCAAAATAGTTTACGGGAAGCGTGGTAAGCTTTTCAAAAACCTGCTTTCTCATAGTAAATACAATTTTCTGTCCCATAAAAATCATCAGGGATGCAAGAACATAGCTGAGTATGGCAGAAAAGCCATAACAGAAAATCATTTTTACTATATTTTCGCTTACAACGTCAAATTGCACGCCATCGGGATTTGCAATAGCATCAATTGCAATACCCGAATACTTGGGTCCTAAAAGTGATAACTGATTTGAAAACAAGGTCATCAATATTGCAGGAATAAAAAGATACCAATATTTCATTACGTAACCGCAAAGTCTGAAAAGGACTCCTTTTGCAGTTTTTTTATCCATTTTTGTCCTCTGGGGTGCCTGAGGGTTAGCAGGACCTTTTCCAAATCCCCCGGGACCGCCCATAAATCCACCTCTACTCAACGAAAGCACCTCCCATCTGAGAATCGCTGATTTCACGGTATTCAATACAGTTTTCAAGCAATTCTTCGTGCTTTCCCATACCGATTATCTTTCCGTCATCAAGGACAATAATAAGGTCGCTGTCCTTAACGGAGCTTACCCTTTGTGCAACGGTAATAACTGTTGTATCAGCCATATTCTCGGAAAGAGTACGCCTTAAAGCTGCATCGGTTTTGTAGTCAAGTGCCGACGAGCTGTCGTCGAGAATAAGTATTTCGGGATTTGCGGCAAGCGCACGGGAAATAAGTAGCCTTTGCTTCTGTCCTCCTGAAATATTTGTTCCGTGCTGAGCGAGAATATGCTCATACTTGTCGGTGAATCCGTTTATAAAATCGTCTGCCTGAGCAATTTTTGCCGCGCGGACAACATCATCGTGAGAAAGCTCTCTTCCGAATTTTATGTTTTCCTCAACGGTATCTGCGTAGAGGAAATCCTGCTGAAGTGCAGAGCCGAATTTTTTATACAACCTTACCCTATCAATTGTACGGATGTCCTCACCATCAATGTATATACCGCCATCATTTGCATCGTAAAACCTTAAAAGAAGCTTTATGATTGTAGATTTACCTGAGCCTGTCGCACCGATGATACCAAGTGAGCCACCCTTTTTAACTTCAAAGTTTATATTTTCAAGATTGTTTCGTCTTCCCTTGTAGGAGAATGTTACATTGTCAAAAAGGATGTGTGCATCGGTTTCTTTGTCGGGATACAGCTCTTTTGACATCACCTTAATTTCTTCTTCTGAGGAAAGAACTTCCTCAATACGCTGTGCAGAAGCCGCTGCCTTTGTATACATAACAAACATACGGGTAATTGCCATCATTGCCATAGAAAGAAGTGTAAAGTACTGCATAAATGCAATTACAGTTTCGGGAGAGGAAAGCCCATTTTGAACTCTGCCGCTGCTAAGTGCAATAACCCCTACTATCCCTGCATTCATAAAGAAGTTCATAAGAGGATGTGAACCGCCCATTACGATACCTGCGCTGATTTCATCTTTAATAAGTGCACGGTTTGTCTTTTCATAACGACAGTGCTCATAATCACTTTTTGAAAGTGCCTTTATTACACGGATACCGTTTGAATCCTCCCTGACAATACGAATCATATTGTCAACGGAGTGCTGGACTTTCTTGTAAAGCCTGACACCCTTTTTTGAAACAAAAAGAACGGTAACAAAAATAAAGGGCAGTACCGCAAACATTACCATTGCGAGGTATGCGTCCATAATAAGAGTTATAACTATACCTCCGATAAGCACAATAGGAGCGCGGGCACCCAGCCTGAGCATCATGGTAAAGAATCCGTGAACATTATATGTATCTGTGGTAATACGTGATTCAAGGGACGGAATAGTAAACTTATCCGTCTGTGCTGCAGAAAGCCTTAATGTTTTTGCAAAAAGGTCACGCCTTAAATTTTCCACAAAATCTCTGGAAACTCCTGTTGCCATACGGTTTGCCTTGACATTGAATACGCAGGATGCAGTAGCACACACCATCATAAGAACACCCCACATAACAACAGTCTTAACATCTCTTCCAACAATATTTGAAAGAACATGGCTGAGAATAAACGGTATTAGAAGCTCGGCAACGGTTCCTATGATTTTTACACCAAAGCTAAGCAGTATTTTGTTAAAATATTCTCTTAAGTAGCCTATAACGGTTTTCATTGTCCGTTACCTCCATTATAAAATCATTTTTATTATATTCCTCTAAAAGATTGGTGTCAAGAAAATCAGGTTTTTTACAAAGAAAAACCTGCAGGGAAATACAATAAACCTGCAGGTTTTTCGCTTTTATATAAAGTTATGAATCTTACACTCAGACAACATTATATTCTTCTTCCAGGGTTTTAATCTGATTCTTGCCCTTTTTCTTGGCTTCGTACATAAGCCCATCAGCCTCGTTAAACAATGTGTCCTTCGTATATGACGTGTTATACGGAACAATACCGCAGGAAAATGTTGTTTTAACCTTGGCAAAGTCATACTGAGAATTACTGAAGGCTGTCAACATATTTGTAACCATTGTTTTCGCCGAAGCAAAGCTTTTATTGATAAACAAAATAACAAATTCTTCCCCACCATATCGGAAAATCTTATCATCCGGGGTTGAACACTCCTTCATAACATTTGCAAGCCTTAAAAGAACCTTGTCACCGTTTTCGTGACCATATTCATCGTTAATTCTTTTAAAATCATCTATGTCAATTATAGCAACGCAAAGTGAAATTCTTCTATTTTCCGCATCCTCTATAACTTTATCAAATTCCGAGAAAAATGTGACATGATTATAAAGTCCTGTCATCTGGTCACGACGGATGCCGTGACGAAGCTTCCTGTTTGCAATAAACTGACCGTTTATAATATTAAAATTATTCTGAGTAAAGTCAATAGTAAGAAGTGCCGCCATGTATGAAATAATATTGATACCATACACTACAAGCTGATTCTGTAGAAAGGTAATATCCGCGGTTTTATATACGCAGGAAATAACAGTCATCAACACAAGGCAGGATATTGTGACTATTAACGCTCTGTTAAGAAGTTTTTTGTTGCAGAACATACCGGAAAGCACAATGGGAAAACAAAATGTACACGCAGTAGTGATATAGTCCATATGAAAAAGTGTCAGAACACAAGACGTTACGAGTGCACCATATATAACTGCGGCATTTTTTACATCCTGCTCAAACTTTTTACTGCGAGCCACCCATCTCACAACGAAATGCGCAGTGAAGTTAATCAATATTGGGGCAATAACACCATTTATAATATAGTAAGGGCGCACACCCCCTTCACCAAAATGTAATATGATATATGCAATAATTTCAAATACAGAAACAACTGTTATTGTGGATAAGTGCAGATTTATTAACCGCAGTCTGTATCTTTCAAGTAATTTTTCGTTATCCAATTTTCTTCCTCCAAAAGGGCAATAGATATATGCCAGAATAATATCATACCCTGCGGAAAAAGTCAATTGAGAGAGTGTACAATTTGCTCATATATAAGTCGGATTTTTTGTGCAATTTTTTACCTGTTTAATAAAAATATTGCAAAATTAAGGTATGCCGCAAAGGTTACCCACAAAAGATAAGGTATCTGCAAATATGCTGCCGTTTTGTCAATTTCGTAGAATTTTTTTATCATTACAATTATAAGCACCCACAAAAGCAGAATCCACAAAAATGCAAATAAAAATGCCTCTAAGTTAAAGAAAATGATACTCCAGAAAAAGTTTACCCCAAGCTGTATTGCATAGGTTTTAAGTGCGTCATAGACAGGAATATTCTCCTTTCTTCCTTTTGTATAAATTATGGCACTGCTTATTCCCATAAGGGTGTAGAGAACAGTCCATACAATGGGAAACAGTATTCCCGGCGGTGCAAGGGGCGGAGTTTGTATTCTGTCATATATGTCCATATTTCCCCGTGTAAAAATTGCGGACAAAGCACCTACTCCCAATGCAATTGCTACTGAAATAACATAAGGTTTAATTTTTTTCCACATAGTAATACCTCCTTGTAAAACAATATATGATAAATCACAAAGCAAAATTATCAATTGATGAATATTTTTTCCACCAAATAAAAATACTATCACAGAAACATATTTCAAGGAGGATTTCCCATGAAAGACAAAGTCTTTGGCGTACTTCAGCGTGTCGGGCGGTCATTTATGCTTCCCATAGCGCTTCTTCCCGTGGCAGGATTGCTTCTGGGTATAGGCAGTTCCTTTACCAATCCCACCACATTGGCAACTTACAATTTAACCAATATCATCCGTGAGGGTGGCTTGCTTTACACCATACTCAATATTATGAGTAAAGCAGGCGGTGTTGTTTTCGATAATTTGCCGCTTCTGTTTGCGATGGGCGTTGCAATAGGTATGGCAAAAAAAGAAAAAGAGGTTGCGGCACTTTCAGGTGCAATCAGCTACCTTATTATGAACACGGCAATCAGTACACTTATTGCCGCAAAGGGCGGTGTAGAGTCACTTGCCGCAAATACTACAACAAGCGTACTCGGTATCACAACACTTCAGATGGGTGTTTTCGGCGGTATTGTTGTTGGTCTTGGCGTTGCGGCACTTCACAACAGATTTTATAAAATAGAGCTTCCGCAGGTATTATCATTCTTCGGAGGCACAAGATTTGTTCCCATTATATGCAGTCTTGTGTTCCTTGTTGTCGGTGCTGTAATGTTTTACGTATGGCCCATTGTACAGGGATGGATTGCAAGCCTTGGAAACCTTGTACTTGCATCGGGATATTTCGGCACATGGATTTACGGTATTATTGAACGCGCCCTTATCCCCTTTGGTCTTCACCACGTGTTCTATATGCCTTTCTGGCAGACGGAAATCGGCGGAGCAGTTATGATTGACGGAAATCTTGTGCAGGGCGCACAGAACATTTTCTTTGCCGAGCTTGCATCAAATTCCACAACACAGTTCTCCGTAGAAGCCACAAGATTTATGGCAGGTAAATTCCCCTTTATGATATTTGGTCTTCCTGCGGCGGCATATGCTATGTACAAGCTTGCCCGTCCCGAAAAGAAAAAGGTTGCAGGCGGACTTCTTCTTTCTGCGGCACTTACGGCAATGCTTACAGGTATTACAGAGCCTCTTGAATTTACTTTCCTTTTTGTAGCACCGCTTATGTACGGTGTACACTGCGTACTTGCAGGACTTTCGTTTATGCTGATGCATATACTGAATGTCGGCGTAGGTATGACATTCTCAGGCGGTCTTATTGACCTTTTCCTTTTCGGTGTGCTGCAGGGAAATGCAAAAACCAACTGGATATGGATAGTTGTAGTAGGTCTTGTTTACGCTCTCCTCTACTTCGCTGTATTCTACTTTATGATTAAAAAATTCAACTACAAAACTCCAGGCCGTGAAGCTGATGATGAGGAAACAAAGCTTTATACAAGAAAAGACGTTGATGCAAGAAAAAATCAGGCAAAAGCACAGCCTGACAGCGTAAGTGCATTAATTTTAAAGGGTTTGGGCGGAAAAGATAATATTTCCGATATTGACTGCTGTGCCACAAGACTCAGGGTAACAGTTAAAAAGCCTGAGCTTACCGACGAAGCGGCACTCAGGCAATCGGGAGCATCGGGTGTTATCAAAAAGGGACACGGTGTGCAGATTGTTTACGGACCTAAGGTTTCAGTTATTAAATCAAACCTTGAGGACTATATGGATTCGGGCAAAGTAGAAACACTTATCACAGAAAATGCGGCTGAAATAGGGCTTGATACCACAGGAAGAAGCTCTGCAAAGGAGGAAATCCTCTATGCACCGATGACAGGTAAGATTATTCCCATCGGCGAGGTTGAGGATGAGGCATTCTCCACAAGGGCACTCGGTGACGGTGTTGCAATAGAGCCGAGCGAGGGCAAGCTCTACGCTCCCTGCAACGGTGAGGTAAGTATGCTGTTCCAGACGAAGCACGCAATTAATATCGTTTCCGAGGGTGGTGCGGAAATCCTCCTGCATATCGGAATTGATACGGTGAAGCTCTATGGAAAATATTTTGAAACACACGTAAAGGATGGCGACAAATTCAAAAAGGGTGACCTTCTCATATCCTTTGATATGGAGGGAATACGCCGTGAGGGTTATAAGCTTTCCACCCCGATGATAGTTTGCAATACTACTGACTATGAGTCGGTTAAAGAAGTTGCAAAGGGTAATGTAAAACACGGCGACAGAGTTCTCGAACTGAAATAACAGAAAACTCCGTGGTGAAAATTCACCACGGAGTTTGTTTAATTACG
>JAZUPX010000111.1:0-2789 GCA_045605405.1 Clostridia bacterium | reverse complement strand
TATGCAAGATTAAAGAAATATATAGTTGAATGATTTTAAAAGGCGGTGACGGCAAATGGAAGATTATAAAACAGTATTAAAAGATGCGGAAGCGGAAATGATTGAACGGAAAAGCCGTTTTATAGGCTATTGCCGTCCCGTCAAAAATCAGGATGAGGCAATTGACTTTATAAACGAAATCCGAGCTATGCACCGTCAGGCAACGCATAATGTGTATGCCTATGTTTTAAGGGAAGACAACATTATGCGCTACAGTGATGACGGTGAGCCTGCAGGAACGGCAGGTGTTCCCGTGCTTGAAGTTATAAAAAAAGAAGGGCTGACCGATATATGCGTGGTTGTTACCCGTTATTTTGGTGGCATTCTCTTAGGTGCAGGCGGACTTGTCCGTGCTTACGGAAAAAGTGCCAAGCTTGGCATTGAAGAGGCTAAAGAAATAGAAAAAATCTACTGCAAGCTATACCTTGTACGGTGCGACTACTCCACCTACGGAAAACTTGAATATACAATCAACACTGAGGGATATATACTAAAAGACTGTGCTTTTGAAAATGATGTCTGTATGACGGTAGGAGTCAAGCCCGATGAAGAAAATGCATTTTTGAAATCAGTTGCAGATATTTCGGGAGGAAGCGCAAAATTAAGCGAGCTTCCCGGTGAATACATAACAAAAGAGCTTTGAGGAAACTCAAAGCTCTTTTACTATTGTTATCTTCTCACCTTTTTCGGCTTGTTTGCCTTGTTCCTTGGTAAGCTCGTAAATTTTTCCGCAACACGAACTCTTTGCATAATACCTCTTCCCCCATCTCAGTACGGGAATGAAGAAGAGGCTGAGGCACATAAACTCCGCATAAATATTATAGCTACAATACCGCCCGCAATCGGGACAAATTTCCATACCGCCGTTATAAGCGATTTCTTTGCTTTTATTGTAAATTCCCATTATGAAAAACATATGCTAAGCAACTCCGAAAAATCCTTAATATAAAAGTCTGTGGCCGCCCGAATTTCATCCTCGCAATCTGCAGAGGACTCGTCATACACTCCGCACACCTTCATCCCTGCTTCCTTTGCTGTTTTGTCCGCGTTATAGTTATCGTCAAGAAACAAAACAGTTTCCACGGGAACACCAATTTTTTCAGTTGCCATTCTATATATTTCGGGGTCTGTTTTGCTGGTATTAAAGTCATCACAGGACCACACATTGTCGAAAAGATTAAAAAGTCCCAGTCTCTTAAGACATACGTCCAATGTTAGATGAGGGCTTGCTGTAAGGACATTAAGACTTGCTCCCTCTTTCTTAAGCTTTTTAAGAACTTCTATAACATTCTTTTTAGCAGGTATGTTATGTGCATATTCTTCATAAAAATATGCACCGATTGTTTTAGCGAACTCCTCTGTCGTCATTTTCAGTTTCAATTCGTTAATACAATACTCTGCTGTTCCTTTTACCCCCAAAGGAGTAATTATCTTTATAAAATCACCACCATAAGAAATATTATTTTCATCAAGAATACGTTTTATGGTTGCCTCGTATGTAGGCATGGAATCAACTAATGTACCGTCAAAATCAAAAAGATATGTTTTCATCATTGCCACCTCAAAAAAAAAAAAAATGAATGTAGTAATTATACACTACATTCATTTCAATTTCAAGTATTAACTTATCGGTATAAGCTTTCCTGTGTTGAGGTTTACGATTCTGGGAATGCGGGTTCTTCCGGAAATGCAGTAAAGATTTCCGTCTGGGCCGAAGAAAGTTTCACCCGATATATAGGGATAAAGCTTTGTAAGTTCTCCTGACTGCATATCAATCGTATAATATCCGCTGTTTACTGCACTAAACATCGACGATTCATGGTTGTTGAATCGGTCTTTTTCGGCGTTATACCACATTCCAAGAACATAAAGCTTGCCGTCACTTACACCTACTACACTCATTGAATTAAAGAGGTCTTTGTGCTTTTCTGTTATACATTCAAAAGAAGCTGCACCATCTTTATAGTAATAGATGTCAGAGAAACCGTTTGACCCTCTGCCTGAGTACGTCGGTCTATATCCGCGGGTGGAGATATAAAACGCTCCGTTTCCGTCGGGATAAATTCCGCTGAAATTATTCCGTTCATCCCACGGAATTTGTTTTATTCCGCTTGCATCTCGTTTAAAGAAATATGACTTTAACGTAGTATAGGGTGCAGGTGCGTCACCAATCTGTACTGTAATATGCAAAAGTGCGCTCTCCCCTGTTTTGTATTCGTAAACATCGGCAGCCGTTACACTTTCCTCGTTATCAAGTGTTATCAGTAGGCTGTCACCCACATAAATGCTCTTTCCTTTTACAGTTGCTTCTAAAACTGTAGGAGCAACTGCGTCACCGCGGTCGGGCATTAACACCGGTTGCTGTATTTTGGAATCTTCCTTGCGTGACACCGACTGTGCTATGGTATCAAATTCGTAATGGGAATAATAGGTATAAAGCAGGCTGTATCTCTCTTCGCCAGTTTCTGTAATGGTTGTTTCATAAACAGCATTGGAATTTTGAAGTTTTACGATATTTCCTTCTACCCCGTATGCATACGGAGGAGAGCTTTTTCCGTCCTCATAAAGTTTAAATGAGTAGTCCTTTTCCGACCATTCAATATCAAAATTCAATTCTTCGTATGCAAAACGCCATGTCATGGGGAAATAAGTTATTCCGCGGAAGTTTATAAGAGGATATTCCTCTTTCTCATTGTCGATATACACCCCGTTAAGGTATACGGGATATGTCGGAATCTGCGCATCGTAGA
>JAZUPX010000110.1:0-19893 GCA_045605405.1 Clostridia bacterium | reverse complement strand
ATCTACGAAGCTATCGAAGAAATTGAAGCTGCTATGAAAGGTATGCTTGCTCCTACATTCCGTGAGGCTGTTATCGGTCATGCAGAAATTCGTCAGACATTTATAGTTAGCGGTGTCGGTACAATCGGCGGTTGTTACGTTACAGACGGTAAAATTCAGCGTAACTGCAGCGTTAGAATCGTTCGTGATGGTATCGTTATTCACGAGGGTGAGCTTGATTCGCTTAAGAGATTCAAGGACGACGTTAAGGAAGTTGCAAGCGGTTACGAATGCGGTATGGGATTTGTGCGTTTCAATGACATTAAAGAGGGTGATGTAGTGGAATGCTACATCATGGAAGAAGTAAAAAGATAATCGCACATTTTATTTAAAAACAAAGACAAAATAAGTAAATGAGGGAAAACTTCATTTACTTATTTTTGAAAGAAGGGCTATATTATGTCATTTAAAAGAACAGACCGAATAAATGAAGAAATAAAAAAGGAATTAAGCAGTATCATAAGAGACCTTAAAGACCCCAGAATTCCCATGATGACAAGTGTTGTAAATGTAAATGTTACAAACGACCTGCGTTATGCAAAGGCGTATATTTCCGTTATGGGAACTGATGAAGAAAAGCATGATGCTATAAAGGGGCTTAAGGCTGCGGCAGGTTTTATCCGCCGAGAGGTTGGAAACCGTATCAAGCTCCGTGCTGTCCCCGAATTTACTTTTGAGCTTGACAACACCATTGAATACGGTGCACACATTAACAAGCTGTTAAACGACATCAGCAAATAAATCCGAAAGGAACTTCTTTATGAAGAAAGTTATAGAACATCTGAAAAACAGTAAATCAGTTGCTATATTCGTGCATACAAACCCCGACTGGGACTGTATAGGAAGTGCAATGGCACTGAGAATCGCTCTCCGCAGTATCGGTATAAAAGCCGACGTTTTCACGGAAAATCCCCTTTCAAGACATCTTTCCATCCTCGACACGGATGTTATCCCCTATTCCGACGGGGTTGCTGCTCCTAATTATGAGTGCTACTGTGCCGTTGACGTAGGCGGTGTTGACAGAATAGGACTGTGGGGAAAATTCTTTGACGAAAAGGAAAACACAGTCTGCATTGACCACCACTATCAGTCAGCTCCTTTCGGTAAAATCAGCTATGTAGAGCCGAAAAGAAGTGCCACGGGCGAGCTTATTTATGAAATGCTCGTGCTTGGCGGTTTAGAAGTAACGCAGGAGATAGCAAGCTATCTCTACTGTGCAATTTCTTCCGATACGGGGTCTTTGCAGTATGCTTCGGTAAACCGCCGCACTTACGAAATCGTAATTGCACTTACCGATACGGGAATAAATACCACCTGGCTTTGCAGTATGCTTTATGAAAGGAATACCCTGACTCAGCTCAAATTAAAGGCAGAGGCAATTGATTCCATAAAGCTCTATAAAAACGGTACAATCGCTACCGCAAAACTTACCAATGAAACAATGGTAAAATACAACGCTGACAAAACAGATGCCGATGCACTCGCTCAGCTTCCCAGAAGCATTGACGGTGTTATGATAAGTGCATTTTTAAAGGAGCTTCCCGACGGGGACATCAGGGTAAATCTCCGCAGTCTGGGAGATTACAGCGTTGAACCTGTTGCGAGAATGTTTGGCGGCGGCGGTCACAAGAAGGCTGCAGGTTGTACCTTCAGCGGTGTTTCCATTGAAGAAGCAGAAAGACAGCTTGTAGAAGAACTGGAGAAACTTTGATGAATGATTATTGCGGAATAATAATTTTGAATAAGCCCGTTGGAATATCCTCTCATAAATGTGTGGGAATAGTCCGCAAGGCACTTGATATGAAAAAGGTCGGTCACACAGGAACTCTCGACCCTGAGGCAAGCGGTGTTCTGCCCATTCTGGCAGGACCTGCAACAAGGGCTTCCAACTTTCTGACAATGGAAGATAAACGTTACCGTGCGACAATTCTGCTCGGAACAAAAACCGATACTCTTGATATGGCAGGGGAAATCCTCGAAGAAAATCCCGTTAATGTAACCGAAAAAGAAATATATGCCGTTTTAGAGAAATTTACAGGTGACATAAAGCAGATTCCCCCGATGTACAGCGCAATTCAAGTAAACGGACAGCGTCTTTACCACCTTGCAAGGCAGGGTGTGGAGATTGAGCGTGAAGCCCGTGATATAACAATTTTCTCAATCGAGGTTGAGAAAATTGAGCTTCCCGAAATAACTGTCAATGTGCATTGCAGCAAGGGTACATATATCCGCACACTTGCTTCGGATATTGGCGAAGCCTTGGGTTGCGGTGGATGTATAAAGGCACTCGAGAGAACTTCTTCGGGTGTGTTTACGCTTGAGAAAGCAATTTCTCCCGAGGAGCTTATGGAACTCAGCGAAAAAGGCAAAGCTCGGCAAGCCATTCTCCCCCTTGACTCCTTTTTTGAAAATTATGAGTCCATTAAGCTTGACAAAAAACGTGCCGACCGCGTAAAAAACGGTGTTTCCATTTATTACAGAGGAAAAACAATCGGTAATTTTTACCGTGTTTATGACGAAAACGGAGTGTTTATTGCTCTCACTCAGGCAGATATTATTGATGAAAGAGAATGCCTAAGACTTATAAAGGGGTTTTATAAATGAAAAAATCTCCTTCTGCAATAGCATTGGGATTTTTTGACGGAGTGCATATTGCACATCGGAAAATTATCTCCTTTGCAGTAGATTATGCAAAAAAGAATAGCCTTTCACCCATTGCATTAAGTTTTGACGCATCCCCTATGGAACTTCTGTCCGATGGCAAAGTACAGTACCTTACAACGAACAAGGACAAGAAGAATATTATTAAAGGTTTGGGGGCTGACACGGAATTTCTTCCACTCAGCAAAGAGCTTCTTTCTATGGAGCCAGAAGCTTTTGTAAAAGAAATACTTATAGATAAGTACAACATAAAATATGCCGTATGCGGATATAACTACCGTTTCGGAAGAAACGGAATGGGAGATATGAAGTTCCTGCAGAAATTGGGAAAGCAGTACGGGTTTGAGGTTACAGTGTGCGATTGCGAAACCCTTTTGGGTGAAAGTGTTTCCTCCAGCCGTATAAGGGAGCTTATTTCAGAGGGGAACATAGAATCTGCAAACGAGCTTTTAGGAAGAAACTTCTTCCTTTCGGGAATAGTTTGCGAGGGAAAACAACTGGGAAGAAAATTGGGTTTTCCTACGGCAAATGTGTTTTTTAACGAGCATACTGTTATCCCAAAAAACGGTGTATATAAAACTCTTGTAACGGTAGAAAACGACAGTTACACAGCCATTACCAATACGGGAATAAATCCCACAGTAGGCGGAGAAGCACTCCGCACGGAAACGTATATCCCTGATTTTAACCGTAATATATATGGAAAAGAAATCAAGATTGAATTTTTAAGCTTCATTCGTGAAGAAAGAAAATTTGACAGTATAGAAGAACTTAAAACACAGATAAAACGAGATATAGACAGGATGTGAATATTATGAAAACAGGACTTGTTTTAGAGGGCGGTGCAAGCCGCGGTTACTTCACCGTGGGTGCACTTGACGCTCTTATTGATATAGGCTTCAAGGCAGACTATCTTGTAGGTACATCTGCAGGAATTGCCAACGGAATTTCCTTTGTTTCAAATCAACGAGGCAGGGGACTTAAAATTGGACTTGAATACCTTAATGACAAGCGTTATATGGGACTGAGGCACCTCATTAACCCGAAAAAACGCAGTTACTATAACGTAGATTTCGTCTTTGACGAGCTTCCCAACAAGCTTGTTCCATTTGACAGCGAAGCTTACGACAAATCAGGGTGCAAGGTTGTTGCCGCACTTACAAACCTTGAAACTGGAAAAAGTGAATACCATACCGTTACAAGCGAGGACAGAAAGTGGAAAACTGTTGTGGCAAGCTGTGCTCTCCCCATTATGTTTCAGCCTGTAAAATTAGGAAATCAGCTTTATATGGACGGTGGAATCACAGACTCAATTCCTTTCCAGAAAGCAATTGACGAGGAATGCGACAAAATTGTTGTTATCATAACCCGCGAACGCAGTTATGAAAAAGAGCCTGAGAAAGCGCTTGACATAAGCGGTTTTCTTTACAGAAAATATTCCGAATTTAAAAAGGCACTTGAAAACCGTACCGAAATGTATAACAACACTCACAATAAACTGTTGGAGCTTGAAAAAGAGGGTAAAGTTATACTGATTGCACCCGAAATTGATACCTCTGAATGGAAAAGAACGGAAAGACGACCCGAAAAAATTCAGGAAATGTATGATATTGGGTATAATACAATAATGAAATACAAGGATAAAATAATGAAATAATAAAGGCGGTCAATTGACCGCCTTTATTATTTCATTATTTTAGTTTTGTTTTCATTTTTTTCGCTATAAGAGTCAGTATCAGCATAATAATATAAAGAGAGCCTATTGTTATAAATATTGCAGTCCAACCAAATGAATCCTTTACAAAGCCGAACACAACCGCTTGAATTGCCGCACCCATATAGACTGCCCAATCAAGCACCCCCACAATTGTTGAAGAAAAGGCTCTCCCGCCAATATCCCCTGCTATAGCCCAAATGACACCCGTCACCATAGCAAATACTCCTAATACAAAAAGCATGATGGACGCAGGGAGCTGACTCTTAATGAACGGGAAGCAAAGCATTCCTAAAAACGTTACAACAGCTGCAAGAATCAGCATAGGTTCACGCTTACCCTTAAAAATCTTGTCAGTAATTAAGGGAAACACAAACATTGCGCAAGCCTGACCGAAGGGTAATAAAATTGAACTGAAAATTCCGTCCTTGATAGATAGTCCAAGTTCTTCCACAAAATATGTAGGAACCCATGTGAGAAGTCCGTATCGACCGATACCGGCAATGGCTGATATCAGACAGAACACCAATACCTTGGGCTCTGTAAACAAAATCTTATAGGGGTATAGATAGCCTTTTTCCTCTATTTGACGTGAAAGCTCTTCATCACGCTTTGCTGCCTCAACATCAGTTTCCTCGAAGGGATCAAGACCTACATCCTGCGGCTTTTCTTTAAAAAACGCCGCAAAAGCAAACACCATCAGAAGCATTGGTATCATCGGATACCTGAATGCCGCACGCCAACCCCACTCGGGATTCCACTCCATACAAAGAAGTATTGTCAAATATGTAACAACCTGTGCCAAACCTGAAAAAGCAGTAGTAAGACCAGATGCAAAACCCCTCTTATCCTTGGGCCACCATTTATTCAAAACTCCAAGTCCGTTTGCCCATACTGTGGACTGGAAAAATCCGTTAAGGCCCCAAAGGACTGCAATAATCGGAATAGAAGTTTGAAACGATATAATTATGTTTATTATTGCGGATGCAATAATACCAATCATCATAAAGCGCTTGTAACCAAAGTATGCACCCAGTCTTCCGTTTATCAGTTGTCCAAAAGCGTAACACCAGAAAAGTGCCGACGAAACAACCCCTAGTGCAGCAGTAGATGATCCGAGTCCCTCTGCCATCTGCGTCATAACAAGGTTAATATTCTGTCTGCCGTTATAAAAGAACAGATATGTTAGTCCGAAGCTTAAAAGCATCAGCCACGCATATTTTCTAAATTTAGCATAGTCCTTGTCTGAATATCCGTATGTGTTCTTTCCCATATTTTATCTCCTTTGTAAAAATTATAGTTACTTTTTTATATTGTCCCAATATGTCTTGGTCTGCTGTTCCATTTTGTTTTCCCCGTAGTTATAGTACCTTCTTCCGAGAAGGGTATCTGGTAAATACTGTTGTTTTACATAGTGGTTCGGGCAATCGTGGGGGTACTTGTAGTTAGTTCCGTGTCCCATTTTCTTTGCTCCCTGATAATGGGAATCTTTAAGAGGGGGCGGAATATCACCCATAAGACCGCTTTGCACGTCGTAAAGTGCCGAATCAATGGCACAGATTGCACTGTTTGACTTGGGTGCTGTTGCGAGCATTATAACTGCCTCCGCAAGGGGAATCCTTGCCTCGGGAAAGCCGAGCTGAAGTGCAGCATCCACACAAGCCTTTGTTATAACAATTGCATGGGGGTATGCAAGCCCTATATCCTCTGCCGCCATAACGAGGATTCGTCTGCAGATACTCTGCAAATCACCTGCCGCAACAAGGCGTGCCATATAGTGAAGTGCCGCGTCGGGGTCGCTTCCGCGCACCGCTTTCTGGAAAGCACTCAACACATCATAATGGCTGTCACCGTCACGGTCGTGACGGAATGCCTTTTTCATTGTTACTTCCTCCGCTAGGGCGAGGTCGATTACAATATTCTGATTCTCGTCAGGGGTTGCCGCCATTACGGCTACCTCAAGGGAATTAAGGGACTTTCTCACATCTCCGCAGGCAGTTCTTGCGATATGGTCTGCCGCATCTTCTTCTAGTATTACGGGGTATTCAAGAGTATCCTTTGCACGGTAAAGTGCCTCTTTTATATCCTCGGCATCAACGGAATAAAACTCAAAAACCGTCGAGCGTGAAAGTATGGCATTGTATATATAAAAATAGGGGTTTTCTGTGGTGGATGCAATCAGCGTTACTTTTCCGTTTTCGATACACTCCAAAAGGGATTGCTGTTGCTTTTTGTTGAAATTCTGAATCTCGTCAAGATACAGAATAACACCGTCTGCACCGAGCATTGTTTCCGCTTCCTGAAGTATTGCCTTTATATCCGAAACGGAGGCGTTTGTTGCATTAAGCTTATAGAGTGGCTTATTAGCGTTTTTTGCGGCTATATTTGCTACCGTGGTTTTTCCGATACCCGACGGGCCGTAGAAAATCATATTCGGGATATCACCGCTCTGTATTATATTGTAAAGAACTTTTCCATCGCTTAAAATGTGCTTCTGACCAACCACATCTGAAAGCGACTGGGGACGCATTCTGTCTGCCAACGGACTTCTCATAGCGTGTTCTTCCTTTCCAGAAATATCAAATACTATTATACAAAGTTTTTCTTCCAAAAACAAGTGTTTTGTGATAAAATAATAATATACGAGGTGAAATTATGAAAAGGAAAGAACGTGCAGAAGCATTTTTTGATATTTTGGCTGAGCTTTATCCCGATGCAATCTGCTCTCTTGAATATGAAACTCCCCTCCAGCTTCTTATTGCGACACAGCTTTCGGCACAGTGCACCGACGCACGCGTTAACATAGTTACAAAGGATTTGTTTAAAAAGTACCCTGATGCAACTGCCTTTGCCAATGCTGATTTAAAAGAGTTGGAGCAGGATATAAAGCCCACGGGCTTTTACCATAACAAGGCAAAGAATATTATTGCCTGCTGCAAGAAAATTCTCTCCGATTTTGGTGGTGAAATCCCTGATAATATGGAAGATATGCTCTCCCTTGCAGGAGTGGGCAGAAAGACGGCAAACCTTGTACTGGGTGATATTTTCGGTAAGGGCGGAATGGTTATTGATACCCATGCAAAAAGGATTTTAAAAAGAGTGGGGCTTACCAATGAAACTGACCCTGTTAAGGTTGAAAAAGCTACAGAAAATCTTCTTTCAAGAGATAAGCACAGCGATTTTTGTCACAGGCTTGTGCTTCACGGCAGAGCATATTGCACGGCAAGAAACCCAAGATGTGATGCCTGTCCTGCTTCTGTTGTGTGCAAAAAAGTTCAAGTTTAGTTAAAAAGATGTTGAAAAAGGTCTACATATATTATATAATATAAGGAGATATACTCGGAATCATTTAAAACCACTTTCGCTCCTTTGAGCAGAACGGAGATTTTTATGAGTAGTAATAACAAAAAACGCTATGATGAACAGGCTGCAGGTTCAAGATTTGCCGCCAATATGACAGAAAAGGATGTTGACCCACGTTACGCTAAATATAATGGTTTTTCCAGCCGTAAAGAGGTTGTTCTGGAAATGCTTCAGAACTATTTCGGAAATTGCAAGACAATGCTCCTTAGTTCTTTGAGTCATTTGCGTTCACCCTCTACTATTATCGTTATCATTTTCCTTGTCGCACTGTACATAATCCTCGGTGTTACAGGACATCTGGAATTTTCTTTTGCACTCAGCGAGGATATACGTGAAATAAAAATCAGTCTTGACATCATTGTAAATGCTCTTTTGGGATTTTTCTTCGGTCCTGTTACAAGCTGTATCAGCGTTACGCTTTGCTGTCTTGTAAGAATGCTTGTAACTCCTGATAACGCTTTCTTTATCGGCTATGTAATTCTTGCGGCTATTGCAGGATTTTTACACGGCTGGATTCTTTACAGACACAAGGCTGTGTGGTTTGGAACACGCTTCAGGGGATTTTTCACAGACCTTTTATCAAAATCGATTGTTACAAGATTTGTAGTTTCGGTTGTTGTAAATGTATTGCTGAAAGCAATTATTTACAAGATATTTATAGGCTATCCCATATATGAATATATCCTGCATTATAATTATTCCAATGTTGAGCTTACCTCTTTCTCCGAATTTATGGAGGTATTTATTGCAGGATTTATCGTTGATACACTCGTTATCTACATAACACTGGTTGTTGTTAATTTTGTTGCTTCCAAAGCTTTCCCCGTTCAGTACGCCAAGCCTGAGCTGGTTATTGACGAAAACGGTGCTTTGATAAACTTAGAGGAAGAGTTTATGGAAAGGATGGACTCTTCAGACCAATAAAAACACTTCAGGAGGCCTTTTCTTTGGATTACTCTTTTGACGAAAAAGTAGATGTAAAGCTTATTGCTCTATTTATTATTGACAATTTCAAAATGCCTGTCCCCAATTCCTATCTTGTGGATATTCTTGCGTTGGAGCCGTTTATTAACTACTTTGACCTTCAACAACAGATGGGCGAGTTAGAGGAAGAAGAATTTGTAACCTACTACATTGAGGATGATGCACGGTTTTACAGTCTTACAGAAAAAGGAACACAAGCGTTGGAATTCTTTTCTTCCAGAATTCCGAAGACCGTACGCGAGAGACTTTTGCGCACTATAAAAATTAAAATTAAAGATTTGAGAAATGCTCTCAGCATAAAGGCTGATTACGATAGGGTAAATGATATTGAATACAGCGTTACATTAGGAATTTCTGAGGGGAATTTTGATATGTTCAAGCTTTCTGTTTCGGTTAGCGAGGAAATTATGGCAAAGAAAATCTGTGCCGCTTTCAAAAACGACCCACAGACTTTTTATTCAGAATTTCTTTCAATACTAACAAAAAACATTTAGGCATAAGTGAGTGAATCTCATATGGTTTGAAAACCGCGATGACGTGGTAGGTGTTACAGTGCCTCCGCATTCTATATATGCTACATAGGTGACGGAGGAAGACTAAATAAGCAAAAAAGCTTTGCCAACTAAGTTGACAAAGCTTTTTATTATGCTCCTGATTTTAAAGATACTTGATAAGGTAATATCGATACCACACTTTCCTCCATAACATCATAGGGCATTTCTATATGGAAAGTGTATTTACGAGTGTTATTTTCTGAATCGGAATCAATTGATACATCACGAATTGAGATTGAAAGTTCTTCAAGCTTCTTTGTTATGCTTTCCTGGAAGTTTTCCTCATTCACTCCCTTTATTACAAGCACTTTCGCTTTGGGAAGCCTTATCCAACGGAAGTTTTTATGAAGTATAATTTGTGCAAGCAGGATAAGCACCGTCGCACAGATACCTATGCTGTAAAGCCCTGCACCGATTGCCATACCCACGCCCGAGGTTGCCCAAATACCTGCCGCTGTTGTAAGACCCGTGATTGTGTTCCTATGTACGAAAATCATACCTGCACCCAAAAAGCCGATACCACTGGCAATGGTTGACGCAATTCTGGAGGGGTCAAGCCTCACCTCTACGCCCTCGTATATACCTTTGCTGATTACATCGAAAAAGGCATACTTGGAAACCACCATCATAAGTGCCGCACCGCAGGCAACAACAAAGTGTGTTCTGATACCTGCCTCCTTACTGCGGTTTTTTCTCTCAAGACCGATTATCATACCGCATATGCCTGCAAGTAATATACGGAAAACAAATTGCAGTTGAAGTGTTTCTGTTAAAAACTCTTTCATTTTCTTCTCCTTTTACTTTATTAAAAGACACATCAAATACTGCGATTTGATATGCCTTTGCTTTTTTATATTAAATTGTATTATACTACTGACTTAATTATTTGTCAAGGATTAATATTTTTCTGTAATTTTCACTATATAAAGAACGTTTTCTTTTATATAAAACTTAACTTCATAATCTCCGTAGTGCATTCCGTACTCTTCCCCGTCTTTTTTGTAAGAGGGTGTGGGGTCCTGCTCCAATATTTTTATAATTTCTGTCTGTTTATCTTCCGGCAGTGAATTAAATTCTTTACACAAAACCTTAACCTGCAGTTTTCTTTCAGTCAGGTTTTCTGTAAAACCGCCCACTGCATCGGGGTGGGAATCCGCATAGGCAAGATACGGTTTTATATCGTATATGGGAGTGCCGTCAAGTAAATCTGCACCCCTTACCCATAGCACGGGTCCGCGGTCTTTTGTATATTCAATTCTGTCAAGCTTCACCGAAGAAAGTCCGATAGGGTTTGGTCTGAATGGGGAGCGAGTTGAAAAAACGCCCATCCTTTTATTTCCGCCCAAAAGCGGAGGTCTTACGGTAGGCGACCACTCTTCCCTTTCTGCTTTGGAAAATTTCCACAGAATCCAGATATGTGAAAAGTCCTCAAGTCCCCGAAAAGCTTCGGGGACTTGATACTTTTTTTCAAACACTATTTTTCCTATAGTTTCTTCTACGATTCCGCTTTGTCTGGGGATACCGAATTTTTCCTTGAAATCTGTTTCAATATGTCCAATGATTTTCATAACTTAAATCTGTGAAAAAACCTTGTCTACAAGGATTTTTACTTTATCCTCGGCATCCTTTTGTGTTTTTCCGCATACGCCGAAATAGAACTTAATCTTTGGTTCTGTACCCGAGGGACGGACTGTAAAGAGACTGCCGTCCTTGAGGAAATATTTAAGAACATCACTCTTGGGAAGTCCGTCAATGCCCGTGGAATAGTCAAGAGCCTTTTCCACATCAAAGGGTACGCCCTCTTCCCTGAATTTTTTCATAATTGCCTTAATCTGTGCAAGTCCCTCTATACCCGCAAGGGTTTTTGTCTGCACATTTTCAAGGTAATAGCCATACTTTTCGTACAAGTCAATAAGTCCGTCGTAAAGTGTTTTGCCGTGGGCTTTAAGGTCAGCGGCAAGCTCAGTAATAAGCATAGATGCAACAACGGCATCCTTATCACGGCAGTAACTTCCTTTAAGATAGCCGTAACTTTCTTCAAAGCCGAATACATACTTGTCAAACTTACCCTCTGCCTCAAATTCCTTAATCTTTTCACCAATAAATTTAAAGCCTGTGAGAACATCAATTGTTTCGATACCGTAATCCTTTGTAATAGCACGAATCATTTCCGTAGAAACAATGGATTTTATAACTGCACCTTCCTTGGGAAGTGTACCCTGTGCTTTTCTTGTTCTTAAAATAAATTCACACAGAAGAGCACCTATCTGATTTCCGTTAAGCACATTATATGAGCCGTCATCAAGGCGTACCACAACACCGAGTCTGTCACTGTCGGGGTCTGTACCGAATACGATATCTGCATTCTGCTCCTTTGCATATTTAATGGCAATGGTAAATGCTTCTGCATTTTCGGGGTTGGGACTATTTACTGTGGGGAAATCTCCGTCAGGAGCTTCCTGTTCGGGAACTACGAATACATTCTTAACACCGATTTCGTCAAGAACACGGCGGACAAGCTTATTACCGCTTCCGTGGATGGGTGTATATACAACCTTGAAATCCTCGGGGATTTTTATGCCGAGGGATTGTTCCTTTATAGCGTCTATGTACGCTCTGTCAACATCCTCACCAATTGAAATATAGTGGGGGTTTTCAGTTATTTTGACACCGTCAAAAAGGTCAATGTTATTGATGTAGCCTGTGATAACATCAGCATCCTCGGGAGGAAGCTGACTTCCATCTTCACCGTAAACCTTGTAACCGTTATACTCCTTGGGATTATGGCTTGCGGTAACAACTATACCGCGGGCACATTTAAGATAACGGAGCGCAAAGGAAAGCTCGGGTGTGGGGCGAAGAGATTCAAAAAGATATGTCTTGATACCGTTTGCACAAAGCACCTTGGCACACTCCATGGCAAAAAGTGCGGAGTTGTTTCTGGAGTCGTATGCTATAACAACGCCTTTTTTAACAGTTTCTTCACCCTTGTCCATCATTTCAAGGCAAAGACCCTGAGTAGCTCTTCTTACCGTGTAGATATTCATACGGTTGATACCTGCACTCATAATACCTCTCATACCTGCAGTACCAAATTCAAGCTCCTTATAAAAACGGTCTTCTTTTTCTTTTTCATCAATTGCACAAAGCTCTGCCTTTACTTCATCTGTAACCTTTGGAGAATTTATCCATTTTTCATATTCTTTTCTGTAATCCATACTGCACCTCTCCTAATAAGATATATATAAATTATATAATATAACATCTACCTATGCAAGTCAAATCTTTGTTTTTTATTGGCATAATATATAATTTTGTTCTAAATTAAAACGGAGGGCATTAAACAGCTATGCCCTCCGCTGATAATTACTTCAGAACAGATATTGCATCCCCGATTGTTTTTTCGAGGGCTTCTCTGCCGTATTTGTCAACCTCTGCTTTATTTTTTTCTCCGTGGGTTAAGCAACCTGCACCGCCTATACATCCACCGACACAAGCCATTCCCTCAATAAAATTAGCATCTAAAACATTCTTGCTCTTTTTAAGAAGCGCCATTTTGCACGCTTCAATACCGTCACAGGGAATTGCCTTTAAGTCAAAATCTATGTCTTGCTCTTTAAGTCCCTGTGCTACGGCATCACTGAGTCCGCCTGAACGGGCAAAGATTCTGCCGAAATAAGAAGCATTATCCAGAACATCCTCCTCGAGAGAGGTAATGTCAATATCTTTACTGTCATAGAGTGCCTGAAGTTCCTCAAAGGTCATTACTGCATCAATGTATGGTTTTACATTTTCAAGCTGTGCCTCCGCCTTTTTAGCAGTACAAGGGCCTATAAACACAACTTTTGAAGCGGGGTCAGTTTCCTTAATATATTTTGCAAGAGTTGCCATAGGAGAAAGGTTATGAGAAATATACTGCACTAAATCGGGAAATGCCGACTTGACATACGCCACAAAGGCAGGACAGCAGGAACTTGTCAAAAATCCTTTTTCGCTAAGCTCTTTTGATTCTGCCTGTGCAACCATATCTGCACCCAAAGCCGCCTCAATTACCGTAAAGAAGCCAAGCTCTTTAAGACCTTTTATAACCTGACCTAGCTTTGCATAGGTAAATTGACTGGAAATAGAAGGAGCTACCATTGCATAAACCTTGTACTTTTTATTGGAGTCACTCTTTTTTATGATGTCGATTACATTCAATATGTAAGACTTATCCATAATGGCACCGAAAGGACACTGGTACACACAAGCTCCGCAGGAAGTACATTTTTCGTTATCAATAGCTGCAGCATTATCCTCGTTTATGGAAATTGCCTTTATCTTGCAGGCATTCTGGCACGGGCGTTTGCGGTTTATTATGGCAGAATAGGGACAAACCTTTGCACACTGTCCGCACTCAACACATTTTGATTTATCAATATGTGCCACGTGGTTATAGTCAAAGGAAATTGCTCCTCTCTTACATACATCCTCGCATCTGTGTGCAAGACACCCGCGGCAGGAATCTGTTACCTCGTAACCTGCGGCAGGGCATTCGTCACAGGCAATGTCTATTACCTCAATAACATTGGGATTTTCCTTATCACCGCCCATTGCAATTCTGACACGTTCTGAAAGGATTGCCCTTTCTTTGTATACACAGCAACGCATTGTAGATGTCTTTCCGGGAACAATCGTTTTTGGAATTTCAAGAACATTTTCCAAAAGAGTGTTATTCCAAGCTTCCCTTGCTACCTCGCGAAGCACCTTATATTTTAAATGCTGAACTTTTGTATCAAATTTTCTCATAGCTGATTCTCCTTAGGCTAAAAATAGCTTACCTTGATTCTTTTTCCCATCTTTTTAAGACATTTGGAAAGCTCTTCTACAAGATTCATCTTGATGCTGAAATTAATGGGCAAATCGGGATTCTGATGAGCCGGATTGATTGCTCTTCCCACATAAAAGTTAATGTCAGTTGCCTCCTCAAAAAGCAATTGACAAATAAGAGAAGCACCGTCCCGTTTATAATTCCACTCCTCATAATGCTCGTTTTCAGCCAGATAATCATTAGCATATTCAAGAACGCGGTTGACCGTTATTACACCCTCTGTTACAAGGTCTACACCCTCAATCTTCGCAATTGGCGGAACATCCGATTTTTCAAAATCAAGTGTTGCCTGAAGCGGTTTCCTGAGGTATTTTGCTGCAATAGAGGATGTTGTGCCTCCGCAAATAATATGTTTTCCCTCTTTTGAGAAGAAAAGAGACATCATACGGTCACAGTCATCTCTGTTTGACGGAGGACCGAAAAGAATGTTCATCGGCTCACGTTTTCTTATTCTTACAATACAGGCTGTTGCGTCATCACCCGGCTTCTGCCCGTAGAGTTTATCACATTCATCGACAAGAAGTGTAGACAGGTTTTTTGCTGTAAGCCCAGACAAAGACATAGTTTCCATAAACTCTATTATGTCATCACGCTTCCAGCCGAAATTATACGCCATCCCGATTCCGGCGTGGGGGCAGCCGTCACTCATTGCTATAAATATATCGCCCTCTTCCATCCTGATAACAGACTTGTATATCTTCTTTCCGTCAATATTCATTTCCGTTTTCGAATAGTCGTAGTTTTTGTTTTTGCGAAGAATTATAACGTGAGGATTATCGTACTGAATTACTTCTGCTGTTTCATTGTCAATCAAATGTATAATCGTAAATGTGGAATATGCAACACCGCGGACAGAACAAACGGGAAGTGTTGCCGCTATTGTTGATACACACTCCTCTATGGCAAGTCCTGCCGCCATCATTGTGGAAATAATTTTTGATGTAAGAGTTGAAAGGATACTTGCCTTTACACCGCTGCCGAGACCGTCTGCAAGAACGATAACCGTAGAATTATCGCTTTGTTCAACGATTTCAACGTGGTCACCGCAAAGCTGTTCACCGTAGTGGTTAATACTCTTCCAACCGATATCCGCACACAAATCATTCATCCTGAATCGACTCCTTTAGTTTCGCAAGAGCAATTTTTGTTTCTGCCGCAGTTTCACCTAAAAGTGATGCGATTTCCTGAACAATTCTCATCTGCTTGTCAACAACCTTATCAGCTACTTCAATGGTCTGTCTGCTGATATTTTCTTTCTTTTCACGCTCATTTTCTTCGTCTGTTATATCACGCATAATGCCTATGAGTAAATGTGAATCCTTGTCGTATACAACAGTTTCTTCTACATAGCGTTTATATTCCGCAAGATATACCCTCTTGTTTCTGATATCCCGTCCTGTATTTTTTACTTCCATAAAATCAGACGGGTCCATAATACGAACAACCAAATCCCCAAGGACATCTCTGCTTGAACGGATATTCATAATTTTTCTTGCAGCATCGTTTATCTGCTGTACCTCCAGCTCCTCATTAAGAACAATAAGTCCGTTGGGAGTATTTTTCACAACTGTATCGGAAAAGCTTTCTGCTTTATCCTTGAGGAAAGGCAGGCACATAGAAATTTCCGCTTTTCCCTGACAGATTGCAATTGCCTTTTCCCTACAAGTATTATATCCGCAGGAGCCACAATTAAGCTCGTCTGCAGGTTTAAATTTTCCCATTTGACGGAGAACGCTGTAAATTTCCGTTTCGGAGGGTTGCTGTAATCTGTGTTCAATAAATGTAAACTGTTTTCTTAGTTCAATGCTGTCAGGCTGAAGAACGTCAAAATCCTTCTTTCCTGCATAATTTGCTATTGTTATAAAATCTTTTACCGGTGCACTGCGATGATATTTTTCCATTACAGGTCCGCCGATACAGCTTCCGACACACGCGGACATTTCGATAAAGCACTTGTGGATTTTACCATTTTCAATATCCCTTAATGCATCCACGCAGTTTTCAACGCCGTCAAGAGCTATATATGTATAATTTCCCAAATCCTGAGCCATTGTTTTGAGAATACCGCCCGTTGTGGGGAAAAATCTTGCACGGCTTTCCTCTGCACTATCCATATCCTTTTTAAGTTCTATGTTTTCTTCTTTCAGCCAACTGGTAAGCTCTTCGAAGGTAAGCACAGCATCCACCATTCCCTCATAGTGCTCTGCTTCGTCCTTTTTCGCAACACAGGGGCCTATAAATACAGTCTTTGCCTTGGGAAATCTTTTCTTGATATCCATACAATGTGCCTGCATTGGAGAAACTGTATCAGCAAGATATTCAAGCTCTGCCGGAAAATATTTCTGTATAAGCAGATTTATGGAATGACAGCACGATGTAATTATAATATCCCTGTCATCCTCCCGAAGCATTCTTTCATACTCGTTTTTTACAATAGTTGCACCAATTGCCGTTTCCTCAACATCATAAAATCCAAGCTTCTGCAATGCATCACGCATAGAATTGATTCCTACGCCCTCATAGTTGGCAACAAATGACGGAGCAAGGCTTACAACCACGGGATTTCCGCTTTGAAGAAAAACCTTTACCTTTTCTGTTTCATCTACAATCTGTTTTGCATTTTGCGGACAAACTACAAAGCACTGACCGCACAGTATACACTCATTACCTATTATGTGTGCCTGATTTCCTGAAAAGCGTATTGCTTTAACGGGGCAATGACGAATACACTTATAACAGTTTTTACAGTTTGATTTTTTAAGAGTCAAACAATTAGGCATTTTTCATTACTCCCCTCTACTTATTCAATACTGCCAATACTTTTTCATTAAAAAATTCTTTAAAATTCTCCCTTGTTATTCCCGTATGAATACAGTCATCAACCTGAACAGTTACCCCGAAACGGTTACACTTACCGATACAAAAGCTACCGGTAAGTGTAATTTCTTCCTGAAGATTATGCTCATTGACTGCATTTGTAAGGAGTTCTACAATTTCGGGAGAGCCTTTCAGATGGCACGAACTTCCTACACAAATCTGAATCAACATAGTGTCACACCTTTGCTGCTACTTCTTTTTCAAAGAAAGCTTCTACTGTGTCAGGTGTAACAGAGTAAAAATTATCGTCTACATTGACACAAACTCCCTGCTGGCATTTTCCCATACAAAATGTTCCGGCAAGTTCTACCTTGTCACCAAGGTTTTTCTCGGATATAAGGTACTGAAGCTGTTCTACCACCTGACGTGAACCTTTAATATGGCATGAACTTCCTATACATACAGTAATCTTCATTATTATCTATCCTTTCTTCTTTATTCGTAATCAACAACATCAACCCAGGAAAGGAGGAATTCTCTTTCCTTTTCGTTACCCTTTACAGACTGGGATGCAGCAACAATGGGCATCCACTTCTGCACATACTGCTTTGCTGTATCGCTCTTTTCACAGAAGAGGTCAAGGTACTTCTTCGCACCCTCAATATCTCCTGCAAGCCAGAAGAGAAGATATGTTCTTGCTACATCTGCAGAAGCATTACCCTGAGTTGCATGGGACCAGTCAAGGATGTATGCTGCTGAGTCGTCTGTAATTATGATATTGGAAGGATTGAAATCTCCGTGGCATACCTTGTTGTGCTTGGGCATACCCTCAAGTCTGGTATGGAGGTCATAGCGTGTTGTCGCATCAATGTTTGACTCGCTAATTTTACGGTTCATCTTATCCTTTAATTTGTTAAGAAGAGGAGATTTCTTGGAATGAACTTCAAGCTGAAGATTTACGAGAAGTTCAAGATATTCGTCCTTTTTATCTTCGTTTTCCTCCATAAGCTGTGAGAGGGTCTTTCCTTTTATAAATTCGGACACAATTGCCCATCTTCCCTCAATCATGGTTACTTCAAGAACCTTGGGAATATTAAGCCCTGTTTCCTCAATTCTTGCCTGATTCAAAGCTTCGTTAAGAACATCTGCTTTTGAATAGTTCTCATCAAATACTTTTATACACTTGTCACCGTCACGGTATATGGTTTTATTATTTCTTACTGCAATAACTCTATCAAGTTTCATTTTATATTCCTCCTTATATAATCTCAGGCTTTTTTACCCTTGTTGTAAACAGTCTTTACAGCATCGGGCTTCTTGTTTGACTTAAGGTCTTTTTCTGTGGGCATAGCTTTTTCCTGAAAATGCTTTCCGTAGTAAGCATTGAGATACATCTCCTTAATTTCAGCCATAAGGGGATATCTGGGATTTGCACCTGTGCACTGGTCGTCAAATGCCTGCTCAACCATTTCGTCAAGGTTATCAAGGAATACTTTTTCGTCAATGCCGTAATCTTTGATTGTTTCTTTAATGCCAACCTTTGCTTTAAGGTCGTTGATAGCTTTGATAAGACCTTCGAGCTTTTCCTTGTCGGAGTCACCCTTGATGCCGAGGTAGTCAGCAACCTCTGCATAACGTGCAAGAGTATGGGGATGGTCATACTGAGAGAATGTACCCATCTTTACGGGAGCTTCACTTGCGTTGAAACGGAGTACCTCTTCAATCATAAGAGCATTAGCTACACCGTGGGGCAAATGATGGAAAGCACCAAGCTTGTGTGCCATAGAGTGACATATACCGAGGAATGCATTTGCAAACGCCATACCTGCCATTGTTGCGGCATTAGCCATCTTTTCTCTTGCGAGGGCATCTGTCTGACCATTTTCGTAAGCTCTGGGAAGATATTCAAAGATTGTCTTAAGAGCCTTAAGAGCAAGACCGTCTGTGTAGTCTGTTGCAAGCATTGCAGCATATGCTTCAACTGCGTGAGTTACAGCATCGATACCTGAAGCTGCAGTAAGTCCCTTGGGTGCAGACATGTGGAAATCTGTATCAATAATTGCCATATTGGGCATAAGCTCGTAGTCTGCAAGAGGATATTTAACGCCTGTCTGCTCGTCTGTGATAACTGCAAAGGGAGTTACCTCTGAACCTGTACCTGCAGATGTTGGAACTGCAATAAAGTATGCCTTCTCGCCCATCTTGGGGAATGTGTAAACTCTCTTTCTGATGTCAATGAATCTCATTGCCATATCCATAAAGTCTGCTTCGGGATGTTCATATAGTACCCACATAATCTTAGCGGCATCCATTGCACTACCTCCGCCGAGGGCAATAATTGTGTCAGGCTTGAATGCTGCCATCTGTGCAGCTCCGTTTTTAGCGTTAAGGAGTGTGGGGTCGGGCTGTACATCAAAGAATGTTGTATGAACAATACCCATTTCGTCAAGCTTATCTGTGATAGGCTTTGTATAACCGTTTTCATAGAGGAATGTATCTGTTACGATAAAGGCTCTCTTCTTGCCCATTACATTTTTAAGCTCGTCAAGAGCAACAGGCAGGCAGCCTTTTTTAATATATACCTTTTCAGGTGCACGGAACCAAAGCATATTTTCCCTTCTTTCTGCTACTGTTTTGATATTGATAAGGTGCTTTACACCAACGTTTTCAGATACCGAGTTACCGCCCCATGAGCCGCAACCAAGTGTCAGCGAGGGAGCAAGCTTGAAGTTGTAAAGGTCACCGATACCGCCGTGTGCGGAGGGAGTATTGACAAGGATACGGCAGGTTCTCATTCTTGCGGAGAACTTCGCAAGCTTTTCCTGCTCGGTCATTTCGTTGAGATAAACGGAAGAGGTGTGTCCGAATCCGCCGTCCTCAACCAGCTTATC
>JAZUPX010000109.1:0-8716 GCA_045605405.1 Clostridia bacterium | reverse complement strand
AAATGCTCCCTGATTGAGAAAATGTCAGGGCTTTACGGACAGAAGTTTGATTCTTTGCGTACGTTTTTTATGTACAAGATGGCACACCCCGGAAAGAAGCTTTTATTTATGGGTGGTGAGATTGCTCAGTTTATTGAGTGGCGGTATTATGAACAGCTTGAGTGGCATCTTCTTGACATAGACAAGCACCGTCAGTTCCAATCTTTTATGAAAGAGCTTAATCATTTTTATAAAGATAACAAGCCTTTCTGGGAGATTGAGGACAGTTGGGACGGTTTTGAATGGATAAATGCCGATGACCGTGACAGAAGCGTAATTTCCTTTGTAAGACGGGGAAAGAAAAAGCTTGACGAAATTGTAGTTATCTGTAACTTTACCCCCGTAGAGTACAATGATTATGTTGTGGGTGTTCCCCGAAGCGGAACCTATGCTCCTGTGCTTACAAGCGACAGTCTTGAATTTGGCGGAAGCGGGCGGAAAATAAAACCAATTTCTGCCAAAAAGAAAGAGCAGAATTCAATGCCCTATACAATCACTCTGGATATCCCCCCTATGAGTGCAATTTACCTTAAACGCACTCAACCTAAAAAACAGTAAATAATAAAGAGAGGAAGGATTTATAAATGAAATCAGCCGAGTGTTTAGCAATGATACTTGCCGGCGGACAGGGAAGCCGACTTGGCGTACTCACAAAAACTGTGGCAAAGCCTGCAGTTCCATTCGGAGGAAAATACAGAATTATTGACTTTACGTTAAGCAACTGTATTCATTCCGGAATTTATACGGTGGGCGTACTTACACAGTATCAGCCCCTTGAACTCAATACTTATATCGGAAGCGGACATCCCTGGGACCTTAACCGTAATTCAGGCGGTGTTTATGTTCTGCCCCCGTATCAGAGTGCGGAGAAAGGTGAGTGGTACAAGGGTACTGCAAACGCTATTTATCAGAATATTGAATTTGTTGACAAATTCAATCCCAAATATGTAGTAATCCTATCGGGCGACCACATCTACAAAATGGATTACTCAAAAATGGTGGAATATCATAAGGCAAAAAATGCCGATGCAACAATTGCTGTTATTGAAGTTCCATGGGAGGAAGCAAGCCGATTCGGTATTATGACCGCGGACTCTGACGGAAAGATTGTTGAATTTGCGGAAAAACCCAAGGAGCCCAAGAGTAACCTTGCATCTATGGGTGTATATGTATTTACCTGGGAGGTTCTGAAAAAATATCTTCAGAGTGACGAAAAGGACCCTGCAAGCTCCAACGACTTCGGTAAAAATATTATACCGACAATGCTTGGCAACGGGGAGAATATGTGTGCGTATGCATTTGACGGTTACTGGAAGGATGTAGGTACAGTACAGAGCCTTTGGGAAGCTAATATGGACATCCTGCAGGAGCCTCCTGCGTTTGAACTTAACGACAGCGACTGGAAGATTTATTCCAGAAATCCTGTTAAACCGCCCCACTACATTGCTAAGGGTGCAAAGGTTAACAATTGCTGTGTTACAGAGGGATGTAATGTTTACGGTGATATAAAGCACAGTATACTCTTTGAGGGTGTTACCGTAGAAAAAGGTGCTGTTGTTGAGGATTCGATAGTGTTCCCCGGAGCAGTTATCAGGGAGAATGCAGTTGTTAAAAAGGCCGTTATTGGTGAAGAAGCCGTTATCGGTAAAGGTGCTGTTATCGGCGATGAAAATACTGACAGCAGTCAGTTTGCAAGTCCCTACTGCACGGGCGGAATTTCGCTTATCGGCGGTGGAATTGCCATTGCAGACGGTGAAAAAATAGGCATAAACTCAATGGTTGCATCAGAAACAGGAAAGGGGGAGAACTGAAATGAAAGATATGATGGGTATTGTAATGGCTGACAACAGTGAGCTTACTCTTAACGAACTTACGGAGCTTCGTTCAATTCCTGCACTCCCCTTTGGCGGAAGATACAGACTTATCGATTTCATTCTTTCCAATATGGTTAATTCAGGAATTATCAATGTGGGTATTGCTACAAATATCAATTATTCTTCTCTTATGGACCATGTGGGCAGCGGTGCTCCCTGGGACCTTAACAGAAAGATATACGGTCTGTTTATGCTTCCGCCCTATGTACGCGGCGGTGCAGGCGGAATCAGTACAGGAAGTATTGACCAGCTCTACGGCGTGCTTACTTTCCTCCGCAGAAGCCGTCAGCAGTATGTTGTATTAGCTTCTGGCAGAACAGTTTGTAATATGACCTTTGACGAGGCTCTTAAGCTTCATATTGAAAAAGAGGCAGACATTACGGTAATTTACCGTGATGTAAAGGAAAAGAATGACCAGCTCAGCCGTTCCAATGTCTATGAGGTAGACGAAAATGGCAGGGTAAACGGTATGGAAACAAATCCCCGTTACCCAAAGACAACTCTTCAGGGCATGGGAATGTTTATTATCGAACGTATCAAACTCATTGAACTTATCGAGGATGCATATGCACGCGGAAGCCACGACTTTGTGCGTGATATCCTTATGACTGCCGTAAACAGCCACAGGGTTTACGGGTATGAATATAAAGGCTTTGCAGGTATAGTTGATTCTATACGCAGTTATTATGAAACCAATATGAAAATGCTTGAGCCTGAAGTGAGAAAGGATATATTCAGCTCTGAAAACCGTATTTATACAAAGGTTAAGGACCAGGTACCCACTCAGTACGGAAAAACGGCGGAGGTTTCGGATTCTCTCATAGCAGACGGTTGTATCATTGAGGGAACTGTTGAGAACAGTATTATTTTCCGCGGTGTTCACATTGCCAGGGGTGCAGTTATCAAAAACAGTATCGTAATGCAGAACAGCGTTATTGAGGAAAATTGTGATATAGAAAATGTCATTATAGATAAGGAGTGTACTCTCCGTCAGTCAAAGAGGCTTGTGGGACAGCCCAACTATCCGGTTATCCTGCCCAAGAGAACTCTTTTGTAAGGAAAGGAAATAACATATGAAAGTTTTATTTGCCACAAGTGAATGTGTACCCTTTGTCAAAACAGGTGGACTTGCCGACGTTGTGGGTGCACTTCCGGCAGAGCTTTGCGCTCAGGGGTGCGAAGCGAGAGTAATACTTCCCAAGTACGGAAAGATTGCTCAGAAATATAAGGATGAAATGCAGTATATCAGCAACATCTACATCAAGATGGGCTGGAGAAGTCAGTATTGCGGAGTATTTCAACTGAAAATAGGGGAGGTTATCTACTACTTTGTAGATAATGAATTCTACTTCGGCTCTGATACTATATACGGAGATATGTCCGAGGATATAGAGCGTTTTGCATTCTTTGACAAGGCCGTGCTTGCACTCCTGCAGGTTGTAGATTACTGGCCCGATGTAATCCATTGTAACGACTGGCAGACGGGTATGATTCCCGTGCTTTTAAAGGCACATTATGATGTGGACGGCCGTTATGCAAGTATTAAAACCGTTATGACAATCCACAATCTAAAATTTCAGGGCATATATGATAAAAAAATTATTCAGGATGTGTGCGAGCTTCCCGACAGCTATTTCACAGACGACAAGCTTGAATTTTTCAATGATGCAAGCTTCTTAAAGGGTGGACTTGTGTATGCCGACTTTATAACCACAGTAAGTAAAACCTACGCAGGAGAGATTATGACTGACTATTTCGGTGAAAATCTCAATGGACTTCTGTGGGCAAAGCGTGACAGCGTGACAGGTATCATAAACGGTATCAACTATGATGAGTGGAACAGTGCAACCGATACATTTATTGAAAAGAATTATAACCTCAGGAATATAATCTCAGGCAAAAAGGAAAATAAACTTGCCCTGCAGAGACAGTTCGGACTTGAGGAAAATCCCGATAAGTTCCTTGTAGGTATGGTTACCAGACTCACGGGACAAAAGGGACTTGACCTTGTGGAATGCGTAATGGACAACATCTTTGAAAACGGGGATATTCAGATGATAATCCTCGGCACTGGAGAAAGTCAGTACGAAAATATGCTCCGTCACTTTGAATGGAAGTATAAAGGCACCCTTGCTTCTCTCATTATGTTTGACAATGCCGCAAGCCACAGAATCTATGCAGGCTGTGATGCGTTCCTTATGCCGTCACTCTTTGAGCCATGCGGACTCAGCCAGATGATTTCCATGCGTTACGGCACACTTCCCGTTGTTCGTGAAACAGGCGGACTCCGTGACAGCGTTGAAGCGTTTAACGAGTATGAGGATACCGGAACGGGCTTCAGTTTTACAAACTACAACGCTCACGAAATGCTCGGAATTTTAAATTATGCCAAGAGGACATACTACGATAATAAAAAATCCTGGAATTCTATGGTAAAAAGGGCGATGAAAGCCGATTTTTCGTGGAGAAATTCAGCAAAAGAATACATTGACGTATATAACAGATTGTAGTATAATAAATAGGTATAGAGTATAGAATATACTCTATACCTATTTATTAGTTAATAAGGAGTGTAAATATATTGGCAACAGTAAAGCTTACTGCAAATCAACAGCAGATAAAAGATGAAATCCTCGGAAAGCTTAACCGTCATTACGGCAGAACTTTGGAGGATGCTACAAAATCTCATATATACAAAGCGGCGGCTCTTACCGTGCGCGATAAAATGATGGAAAGATGGACTGCATACCGCCGTCAGCAGTGAACGGCGCAGAGAAAGGAGCTTTTCTACCTTTCTTTCGAGTTTTTGATGGGTCGTTCTCTCGGTAACAATCTTTTAAACATCGGTCTTACAAATGATTACGACAAGGTACTTAAGTCAATGGGCTGCAGCCTTGAGGAAATTGCTTCTCAGGAAAGTGATGCAGGTCTTGGAAACGGCGGTCTTGGACGACTTGCGGCGTGCTTCCTTGACTCTCTTGCAACACTTGAGCTTCCCTCATTCGGTTGCTCAATCCGTTATGAGTACGGACTTTTTAAACAGCTTATAGTAGATGGTGAACAGGTTGAAACCCCTGATAACTGGCTTAACGACGGAAGTATGTGGGAAATTCCCCGCCCTGAGGAGAAGGTAACAGTTCGTTTTGGCGGTGAAGTGAACACATATATGACTGAAAACGGTCTTAAAGTAGACTACACAAACACAACAAATGTAGTGGGTATTCCTTATGATGTTCCCATTGTAGGTTTTGATGCAAAAATTGTAAATACTCTCCGTCTGTGGTCTGCAAGGGCAGAACGTGATTTGGATATGACCAGTTTCTCAGGCGGTGATTATTTAAGAGCAGTTGAGGAAAAAGCACTTGCAGAAGTACTCAGTAAAGTTCTTTACCCCGAGGATAATCATCAGGAGGGTAAGGCTCTTCGTCTCCGTCAGCAATATTTCTTCGTTTCCTGCACAATGCAGTGGATTATTTCAAGATTCAAACGCCATCACAAGGGAATGGACCTTGACAGACTTCCTGAATTTGTTGCAGTTCATATTAACGATACACATCCTGCAATTGCAATTCCCGAGCTTATGCGTATCCTTATGGATGAAGAGGGAATGGGCTGGGAACAGGCATGGGATATCGTATGCAGAGTATTTGCTTATACTAACCATACAATTCTTGCCGAGGCTCTTGAAAAATGGCCTATGGATATGTTCCAGCGTCTTCTTCCCAGAATTTATATGATAGTTGACGAAATGAACCGCAGACTGGTTGAAGACCTTCACGGCCGTTACGGTGACGATTGGGGCAAAATCAACTATATGTCAATTATTGCTCACAACTATATCAATATGGCAAATATGTGCCTTGCAACCTGTCATAAGGTAAACGGTGTATCGGGACTTCATACCGAAATCCTCAGAAATGATGTATTTCGCGATTACAACAACCTTGCACCCGATAAGTTTGTATCTATTACCAACGGTATAACATACCGCCGTTGGCTCAGACTTGCAAACCCTGAACTCAGCGAGCTTATCACATCAAAAATCGGCAAGGGTTGGGTAAAGGATGTTTCCAAGCTTGAAAAACTTCTTCCCTATGCGGATGATAAGGAGTTCCAGCAGGAGTTTAAGGCTGTTAAGCTTAAGAAAAAGCAGGAGCTTGCGACATATATCAAGGAGCATAACGGAATTGATGTTGACCCCAACAGCATCTTCGATGTTCAGGTAAAGAGGCTTCACGAGTATAAGCGTCAGCTTCTCAATGTGCTTCACATTCTTTACCTTTACAACAAGATTAAAACAGACAGAACCTTTGATATGTATCCCCATACATTCATTTTTGGTGCAAAGGCATCTCCCGGATATGCCCGTGCAAAGCTTATTATAAAGCTTATCTGCGATGTAGCAAAAATGGTTAACAACGACCCCGATGTTAATTCAAAGCTCAAGGTTGTTTTTGTTGAAAACTACGGTGTCAGCCTTGCACAGAAGATTATTCCTGCTGCAGAAATCAGTGAACAGATTTCCACAGCAGGCAAGGAAGCAAGCGGTACAGGCAATATGAAATTTATGGCAAACGGTGCACTTACAATCGGTACACTTGACGGTGCCAATGTTGAAATGCGTGAGTGTGTGGGTGATGATAATATCTTCATCTTCGGAATGAAAACACCTGAGGTTAACCGTGAAATTCAGTTCAATGAAAATTCCAGTGAGAGCATATATACCTCAAATGCAGAGGTGAGAAAAGTCCTCGATATGCTTATTGACGGTACAATCTGTCCCTCCGACCCTGGAAAGTATCAGGACCTTTATCATACTCTTATCTTCGGTGACCACGGCAGAGCCGATGTTTATATGGTTGTCCGTGATTTTGAGGCATACTGTGAAATTCACCGTGTTGCTGATAGGGAATACCGTGATGAGGATTTGTGGCTTAAGAAGGCTATCACAAATGTTGCTATGAGCGGATTCTTCTCCAGCGACAGAACTATAAACGAATATAACGACAAAATATGGAATTTAAAGAAATATAAATAAGCACAGCAAAGTAGAAATCATTGCGTTAAGTGCCTGGGGGACGGGAAGTTGCCTCCAAGACGAAAAGTGTCGGGCTAAAATTTGCCTGCATTTGCGGTAATGATTTCGCATTCCGTTGCTGCACCAAGGCTCAATTAACCTTTCTGCAGCTTGCTGCAGAAAGGTTTTGTTTTTATGAAAAAAAGAATTTCAACAAAGAGGATTTGCACATTGGGACTCCTTACGGCAATAACCGTGATTTTGGGTGTGTTTGCTACATTCAGGGTGGGAAACCTTATGAAAATTCCGATGAAATTTATAACGGTATTTATTGTGGGTGTCCTTTACGGCCCATTTTCGGCAGGCGGTGTGGCGGCAATTGCCGACCTCATAGAAGCTGCCAAGATGGGAATTAATCCTATGATTACTGCCGTGGAATTTTTATGCGGATTCATTTTTGGTGCTTGCTTCTATAAGGTGAAAGATAACAAGAGGTATTATTTTCGGGTTTTAGTCTGCGCGTTTTTACAGTTTTTGATTGCGTTTTTTGTTATGTCAAATATACTTGCGGCAATGGGTATTTATGCAGGCTTTTGGGCGGCAGTATGGATGAGACTTCCGCAGATGATAATTCTTTTCGTACTTCACACGGCAGTAATGTGTGGCGGAAGAAAACTTGTGTTTCAGCTTAAAGACTTTATTTCAAAGGAGAGAGGGCAATGAGTGATTTCAAAACATATGCAAACAGCTTTCAGGCAAAAAGCCGACTGGGACTTGAATCGGTAGGTGCGCTTTGTCATAAATGCGGAAACCCTCAGAAAAAGCTGAAATTCATACACGTAGCAGGTACTAACGGAAAAGGCTCTACCTGTGCTTTTCTGCAATGCATCCTGACAGACAGCGGACTTAAAACAGGAAAATTTATTTCCCCCAATATGATTGATGTCTGTGAAAGAATAAGCATTGACGGAAAAAATATTTCAAAAGAAGATCTTGACGAAATCCTTTCAGAGGTTGAAACTTCTGCAAAGGAAGTAGAAAAAGAAAAAGGTGCAATGCCCACGCAGTTTGAAATATGGACAGCAGCGGCATTTATCTATTTTGCAAAGCAGAACTGTGATATTGTAGTCCTTGAAACAGGACTTGGCGGCAGATTGGATGCAACAAATATCATTGATGCCCCTGTTGTGAGCATTATAACAAAAATTGACATTGACCATATTGAATACCTTGGCGGTACAATAGAAAAAATAGCCAGCGAAAAAGCTGGTATTATAAAGTCGGGAAGCAAGGTTATAACTACCCCCAATCAACCTAAAGAAGCCCTTGCAGTTTTAAAAGAAACGGCACAGGAGAAAGGTGCTGAATTTATTGTTGCCGAAACTTGCGAGAACCACTCCTGCGAAAAAATGAGCGAAATTTTTGACCTTGGCGAATTAAAAAAACTGAAAATAAATCTTGCAGGTATCCATCAGACAGAGAATGCTTCTCTTGCCGTAAAGGCGGCACAGCTTTTGGAAATTGACGAAAAATACATACGCTCAGGTCTGGAAAGGGCAAGAAATATCGGCAGGTTTGAAAAGCTTTCCGAAAATCCCACAGTGATTTTCGATGGTGCTCATAACCTTAACGGAACAGAAGCTCTTGTCGGTGCAATAAACCGTTATTTCCCCGAAGAAAAGCTTGCAATTATCTATGCGGCAATGGCTGACAAGGATATTGACGCTTCACTTCTTCATCTGAAAGAAAACGGATTTACTGAAAGAGCAGAGATTTTCACCGTCCC
>JAZUPX010000108.1:0-2956 GCA_045605405.1 Clostridia bacterium | reverse complement strand
CGTGGAGTTGAGAAAGAAAAGCTCATACCCCTTACCGAGGCACTGTACGAGGGCGGAATCAGGCTTCTCGAAACCACATACAGTGCCGGCGGAAAAATATCCGATGACGAAACTGCAGAAAATATAAAGATGCTCTCTTCCCACTTTGAAGGTAGGATGTATATAGGTGCAGGAACTGTTCTTACGGAAAAACAGGTTGAACTCACCAAAAACGCAGGGGGAAAGTTTATAATCTCCCCTGACACCAATGGAGATGTTATCAAAAAGACACGAGAGCTTGGTATGGTTTCTATGCCAGGTGCACTTACACCAAGCGAGGTGCAAGCGGCACACCTTTACGGTGCTGATTTTGTAAAACTCTTCCCTGTTTGTTCGCTGGGGACAGAGTATGTAAAACTTATCAAGACACCTCTTTCCCACATTGAATTGCTTGCCGTGGGGGGTATTCAGCAGAATGATATGGCAGAGTATCTTGCAGCAGGGGTAAGCGGTTTTTGTATAGGGTCAAACATTATTGACAAAAAAGCATTGACAGAAAATAATTATAAAGCAATAACAGAGATTGCAAGGAGATTTGTTTCTGTTGCCAATGGTGAAGTACATTAAAAAAAGAATTGTGAGGTAGCTCACAATTCTTTTTTTATAGATGCTTTATAGCCCAGACCTTTAATTGTCTGTATATTTATCTCAGGCATATCTTTCAATCTGTTTCGGATTCTGCTGATATGGGTTTTGATAGTTTCTTCTCCGCTTTCGTTTGTTATTCCCCAGACTGAATTTAAAATCTGTTCCTTTGAAAAAATCTGTTCCGGATATGAAAGCAGTTTAAAAAGCAGGTCAAATTCTTTTTTGGGAAATTCCACATATTCACAATCGGAATATACGGCGTACTTTTCAGAATCCACCGTTATTCTGCCTACATTTATTTTCTTTTCCTGATAGATATTGGCACGGCGTAACAGCGCCTTCACACGCCATAAAAGTTCATCCGCGGAAAAGGGCTTTGTCATATAATCGTCCGTTCCCAAATCAAAACCTTTCTCCTTATCGTAGGAGGTTTCCTTTGCCGTCAGGAACAGAAAGGGTGTCTGAAAGCCCTCATTTCTTATAATTTTCAAAAGCTCGTATCCGTCCATATTGGGCATCATAATATCGGAAACAATCAAATCAATTCCGCCCTTATGAATAATGTCAAGTGCTTCTTCCCCGTCCGAAGCAGTACAAACGCTGTAATAATCTCTAAGTCTTGCCGAGGTGAGAAGCCGCATATTTCTGTCATCTTCAACAATAAGCACTGTTGCCATATATATCACCAAAATTTCATTTATTTTCAAAAATTCCTGCAACACACACGGCTCCGTCTGTATTTTTAAGGTGTACATAGTAGCCGTTTTGTGTTTTTTTTACACATACGGAAAGCTCTTCCCCCAAGTATGCAGGATTTGGATAATAAAGCTTTATATCCTTAATATCAAAATCAAAAGGAATTGCATCCATTAAAAGCTCTGCACCCTTTTGGTTGTTAAGGTGTTTGTTAGTATCAAGCTCTTTGTTGGATACGAGTATTTTGTACATTTCGGGGGCATCCTCTATAATTTCGGGACGCACATAGGAGAAAAATTCATCACCAAAATCATAGTGTTCATAGGAATCCGTCATTTCCCTGGGGATTCGTGCAAGACGCATCCTTTCTGTATCAAGAAGACACCAGTTTGCAATGCTTTTTACAACGGTTTTTCCGTTTTGCTCAATAATTGTGCCACGCTCAGAAAGGACTCCCTTGAGGCTTTTTACCGCGGTGTTTGCTACCAGAGGGTAATTGGTGCTGACGGGGTTTTCGATCCGTACATTGATTCCCTGGAGAAGCCACGCTCTGTTTATACTGCGAAGATTGTCTATCCCAAAACCGCAGGATGCTGAATTTAAAATTGCAGCCTCCTGAATAACCTCCAAAATTGCAGAGGTTTTTACTGTTTCAAAATCCTTATAATCACTGTATCTTATATTGTAATCGTATCTAAACATTATTTACTCCTATACTGACAGAATTTCTTATACACTGCATTTTACCAAAAACTTTCTTTTTTTTCAAGAGAATATGAAAAATTTATCTCTATAAAAAAGAGGAGTGAAACGATATGTTTTCACTCCTCTTTTTTATAGGTAACATCTTATATCAACTGCAAGTTTTTCTTCAAGGTTTATGAGACGTTTACAGATGTCTTTTGAAACTTCATCTGCACCCTCATACTGGTTAAGATATTTGTTGAGAGATTTTACACCCATATTGCAACCATCTGTCATAAGGTCTGCAATAGTATTGTCGGAAGCATCCATAAGAAGCTTCATATTGGTTTTCATCCAGCTCATACCCTTTGCAATGGCAGCAGGCTCTTTTCCGTCGTCGTTATATTTATCAAGAAGCTTTTCAATCTCATCTTCAAGTTTTTCGTGCTCGCTTTTGCACTCGGAAAGAAGTTCTTTAAACCTTTCACTTGCCACATATTCCAGTACATCATCAATTGAGGCAACTCCCATTTTTACCCCTGCATCACATTCACGGAGAAGCTTTATTGTATCCTGTTCAATCATCATTATCTTTCCTTTCATTGTTTATAAATTAATTATTCCCGAAAAGGAAAAATTTATTTGGAAAGATATTGATATTTTTTTTAATGTATGTTACAATAGACCTCGCAGTTTCATATGCGGATGTGGCGGAATCGGCAGACGCGCCAGATTTAGGTTCCGTCTTGTATGTGATTTTATTGTTGATTACGGTTTTTCCGTTTTCATATATGAGGATTAAGCGATATGCTCCTCCTCGGTTTACCTCTACCATGTAAAAATTAAGAGGTGAAAACTTAATATGCGGGCGTGGCGGAATTGGCAGACGCGCTAGACTTAGGATCTAGTGTCCACGACGTGAAGGTTCAAGTCCTTTCTGGTGCACCAG
>JAZUPX010000107.1:0-2516 GCA_045605405.1 Clostridia bacterium | reverse complement strand
ACTCTTGACATAACAAAAGATTTAATAGGAAAAATTCAGGAAATAAATCCCGATGTGGTATTTATTGCTCTCCACGGAAAAGGCGGAGAGGATGGTTGTATTCAGGGTATGCTTGAGTGGATGGGTTATCCCTACACAGGTCCAGGAGTTGCCGCAAGTGCCATTTGTATGGATAAAATTCTGACTAAGAAAATTTTAGTCAACAAGGATATAAAAACACCCGAATTTATGGAGTTTGACAGCGTTGAGGACTCAAGTGAAAAAATAAAAGAGGAAATATTGAAAAAATTCAAATTCCCCGTTGTTTTAAAAGCTTCCTGCCAAGGCTCCAGCATCGGTGTCAGCATTGTAAACAGTCAGGAAGCTTTGGAAAAAGAAATAATTGAAATAAAGAAATACGGCGACAGCCTTCTTGTTGAAGAATTCATAAAGGGTACAGAGGTGACAGTTCCGATTATTGGAAACAATAAACTTACGGCGCTTCCCGTAATAGAAATTACCTCTGAGAATGAATTTTATGACTATCAGTCAAAATACACACAGGGAATGTGTCAGCACATCATCCCTGCGAGAATAGATGAAAAAACATATAAAGAAACAGAAAAAACAGCCCTTGATGCGTACAAGGCGTTAGGGTGCAAGGGAATGTCCCGTGTGGATATTATAATTAATGAAGAAAATGTTCCTTATGTCATAGAGGTTAACACCGTCCCAGGAATGACATCTATGAGCTTATTCCCCGACTCTGCCCGTTATGCAGGAATAGAGTTCCCCGAACTATTGGATACAATAGTAAAACTTGCTTTAGAAAAATAAAAACTAAAAGAAAAGTGTAGGAAGCAAATTCAATGTGCAGGTGGACGAGCTTTCCTAAACCTGAAAAAGAGCATTACTATACTGGAATGGAACGAGTGAAAAAGAAAGGAATTGAGAAAATGAAAATAGCAGTAGCAGGTACAGGTTATGTTGGACTTTCAAACGCAATACTTCTTGCACAGAATAATGAGGTTTATGCAGTTGACATCATTCCCGAAAAGGTGGATATGATAAATAACGGTAAATCACCAATAGTTGATAAAGAAATTGAAGAATACCTAAAAGAGAAAGAGCTTAATCTTACGGCAACCATAAATTGCAATGAAGCCTATGAAGGTGCTGATTTTATAATAATTTCTACACCTACAAACTATGACCCCAAGCTTAATTATTTTGACACTACAAGTGTAGAAAGCGTAATTGAACAGGTTACTGAGATTAACCCTGATGCAATTATGGTTATTAAATCTACTGTGCCTGTGGGTTATACAGATTCAGTGAGGAAAAAGTATAACTGTGATAATATAATTTTCTCTCCCGAATTTTTGAGAGAGGGCAGGGCGCTTTTCGATAATCTTCATCCGTCCAGAATAATTGTTGGTGCTCCCATAAACGACGAGCGACTTTGCGAAAAAGCGAGGGTCTTTGCTTCGCTTCTTGCAGAGGGGGCAATAAAAGAGGATATCCCCACTCTGTTCATTAATCCTACGGAGGCAGAGGCGGTAAAGCTTTTTTCAAATACATATCTCGCACTCCGCGTATCGTTCTTTAATGAGCTTGACACCTATTGTGAGGTAAGGGGTCTTGATACCAAACAGATTATTGAGGGTGTGGGATTAGACCCCAGAATAGGAAACCACTATAACAACCCCTCATTTGGCTATGGCGGTTATTGTCTTCCAAAGGATACAAAACAGCTTTTAGCAAACTTTAATAATGTGCCTAACAATATTATCCGTGCAATTGTAGATGCAAATACAACCCGTAAAGATTTTATTGCAGAAAGAATAATTGAAAGAAATCCTAAAATTGTGGGTATATACCGTCTTACAATGAAAGCCAATTCTGATAACTTCAGACAAAGCTCAATTCAGGGAGTTATGAAACGTATAAAGGCAAAAGGCATTGAGGTTGTTGTGTATGAGCCGACCCTTAATGAGGAAAGCTTCTTTAATTCAAGGGTTATAAACGACCTGGAGGAATTTAAAAAGATTTCAGATGTTATTATTGCAAATCGCTATAATGAAGATATTGCAGACGTGATAGATAAGGTTTATACCCGTGACCTTTACTTCCGCGATTGACAGGCGGAAACAGTGACTGTGCAAAGGTTTGCAAAATGGTATTTTGAGTATTACGGAGAAAATTAATGAGCCTACTTACACTTAACAATGTCTCAAAAAGCTTCGGTGAACGGGTGCTTTTTGAGAACGTGTCGT
The DNA here is from genome assembly GCA_045605405.1 of Clostridia bacterium. Lineage (GTDB taxonomy): Bacteria > Bacillota > Clostridia > UMGS1883 > UMGS1883 > UMGS1883. The sequence continues at coordinate 261 of JAZUPX010000107.1, read as the reverse complement.
TTAACATTGAGAATAATACAAAAATGGGGTTTATCGGAACAAACGGCGTGGGTAAAACCACGCTTTTCCGTACTATTTTGGAAGAAGAGGATTACACAGGCGATATTATTAAATCCTCAGAGCTTAAAATAGGCGTAATGGAGCAGACCCCACCGTCATCGGAAAGCCTTACGGCGTATGACTATACGCTGGAGGTTTTTTCGCGTTTTTTTGAGATAGAAAAGGAAATGGAAATAATCCGTCTGACCCTTGAAAAAGGGG
>JAZUPX010000106.1:0-14727 GCA_045605405.1 Clostridia bacterium | reverse complement strand
GTGATTTTAAACTCATATCCGGGATAAATAAAAATATCTGTTTCTCCACTTTTTGCATATATTTTTCCGTTCTCCGACGCACTTTCAACCGTTCTGCAGCTTGTAGTACCTACGCATATTACTCTGCCGCCGTTTTTCTTGGTTTCGTTTATGATATTGGCAGCTTCCTCTGTCACTATATAATGCTCAGAGTGCATTTTGTGTTTTGTGACATCACTCACCTTTACAGGTCTGAATGTTCCAAGGCCTACGTGAAGTGTTAAGTATGCAAGCTTTACACCCATTTTTTCTATTTCTGACAGCAGTTCGTTTGTAAAGTGAAGTCCTGCCGTAGGGGCTGCAGCACTCCCGTCATATTTGGAATAAACAGTCTGATAACGCTCTTTATCACTGAGTTTTTCTTTGATGTAATGCGGAAGCGGCATCTCTCCAAGCTCCTCCAGAACATTCTCAAAAACACCGTCATAAGTAAATTTTACACGTCTGTTTCCGCCTTCAAGAATTTCAAGGATTTCAGCCTGTAGCTTTCCTCTGCCAAACTCGAATACTGCACCCGGCTTTGCCTTTCTTCCCGGTTTTAACGCAACCTCCCACTCGTCTGTGGAATATCTGTGCAAAAGGAGAAATTCAATCGCTCCCCCGCTCTCTTTTTTTGTACCGTAAAGTCTTGCAGGTATAACACGTGTATTGTTTAAAACAAGACAATCGCCTTTTATCAAAAATGATGTTATGTTTTTAAAAATTTCATCACGGTATTCACCCGTATTCTTATCAAGAACTAAAAGCTTGGAAGCAGTTCTGTCTGCAAGAGGGGTTTGTGCTATTTTTTCTTCAGGTAAATAGTAGTCAAATTCTTCTGTGTTCATCTGTTACTCCAATTCTATATCCGTAAAATAATGATGCAATATCTGGTCGTATGTAAAGCCGTTTTCTGCCATTCCGCGTGCTCCCCACTGACTCATACCTACGCCGTGGCCGTATCCGCCACCCGTTATAATATAGTTTTCTGAACCGTATGTATCAGTATTTATCCGGCAAAATTCGCCATTTTTTCCGATTGCAGTATAGCTTGATACTGCAGATGTGCCGTTTGCCGAAAGTGCGTAAAGACTGCTTCCCGCTTGTCCTGAGGTTGTGACTATACTTACATCTCCCTCACCGCGTATGGAGAATTTTTGGCTGTACAAGGAAAGAATTGTCCTGCTCTTTTCACGTTTCACACTATATGTTCCCTGACTTCCGTGAAAGGTCATCTCTAAAACTCGCCCTGTATCTGAAACACTGTCAATTGTTATTTTGTTAAGAGAGCCGACAGATGCACCTGCATTTGCAAGCTTTTCCTCTATCTGCGATTTTGAAAGCGTAACAGTCCATTTGTATCTTGATGCTTTTTCGGGATTTTCATAAGTATCCTCAACAGAACGGAGATACCCGTATTTGGAGCCCCATACATTTTCTACGTCTTCAGTTGCACCTCCGCTTGTTGCAAAAAAGTACAATCCAACGAGATTGCCGTTATATGTGGCAACAACTCCGCTTGTTTCCTCAACTGCCTGCCTTGTATTCGGATGCTCGCTCTTTACACCGCCGTAAACCTGACAATGGGTAGTTGTACACACATCAAACCCATAAGTTTTATGTGTACTTCCTCTTGTTAAAACAAAATTTCTGGCACATACTGCCTGAGCCTTAAGTGCCTCCATTGGCCATGTATAACTCATTTCTTTTCCCAGTACACTTGACACATATTCGTCGATGCCGACATAATTTATTACAAGAAGCTCTCCGTTTGACATACGCTCTGCAAGGATGTATCCACGGTATTCAACACCGTCGCACACTATTGTGCCTCCGTTTGCAGGACAAAAGGAGATTTTACTTATTCCGCTTGCATCAAATTTGTTCCACGAAGCAAAACCGGTAGAGCCCATTTCGACACTTATTGCTTCTGAGGGTTGTGAGGTATAGAGCACTGCACCTGTTAAATAATCAATAACATTTATACAGTCTATTGACGAAACGGTTAGTGAAGTGCCTGCATTTGTACCAAATTTTATACCTACACTTACCTCATCTTTATATTCTGCACCCTCAGCGCAAAAGCATACTGAAAGCACAAGAGTAAATAACAAAACTAACATTATGTACTTAAATTTTTTCACCTGAATACCTCCTTTTCGTAAAAAAACAGAAGTTCACTATGTATAATAATACTATTTTCGACGCAAATCAAGAAAAACCTTTATTTTTTAATGCTTTTGTTCTAAAAAAATTGACATACAGTAAAAATAATGTTAAAATAAACAGTGGTGTTTTATTACGTGTATAACATTGAAAGGAATGATTTTATATGAAGAAATTGAATGTGGCCGTAGTAGGTGCAACAGGTATGGTTGGAAGAACCTTCCTCAAGGTGCTTGAAGAGGAAAAACTCCCCGTTGAAAACTATTACCTTTTTGCATCCGCACGCAGTGCAGGTTCAAAAGTAGAATTTATGGGTAAGGAATATACTGTTGAAGAGCTTAATGAAAACTCTTTCGACAGAGGTATCGATATAGCACTTTTCAGTGCGGGCGGTTCTATAAGTGAGAAGTTTGCTCCCATTGCAGCTTCCAAGGGTTGTGTTGTTATTGATAACTCAAGTGCATGGAGAATGAATCCTGAAGTTCCGCTTGTTGTTCCCGAAGTAAACCCCGAAGATATAAAGTGGAACAAGGGTATTATCGCAAACCCCAACTGTTCAACAATTCAGGCAATGGTTGCACTTAAGCCCCTTGATGTAAAGTACAAAATCAAGAGAGTAATTTATTCTACATATCAGGCTGTTTCCGGTGCAGGTATGGGCGGCTGGAGCGACCTTGAAAACGGTCTTAAGGGTGAAGCACCCAAGAAGTTCCCCCATCCCATTGCAAACAACTGTCTTCCCCACATTGATGTATTTCTTCCCAACGGTTATACAAAGGAAGAAATGAAGATGGTTGACGAAACAAAGAAGATTCTCGGCCGTGACGATATCAGAATCACAGCAACAACTGTTCGTGTTCCCGTATTCAACAGCCATAGTGAATCAATCAACCTTGAATTTGAAAATGCGTTTGAGCTTTCTGAACTCGTTGAAACACTTAAAAACGCTCCCGGTATTGTTGTGCAGGATGATACTGCAAACAATGTTTACCCCATGGCAATTACAGCTACCGGTACAAATGATACATATGTTGGAAGAATCCGCCGTGACGAAAGCGTTGAAAACGGTGTAAACCTCTGGGTTGTTGCAGATAACATCCGTAAGGGTGCTGCTGCAAACGCTGTTCAGATTGCAAAGAAGCTTATCGAGTATATGAATGACTAATTAGGAGGTATTATCAAATGAGAACAAAATCAGTATTCACAGGTTCCTGCTGTGCAATAATAACACCATTTGATAAGAACGGAGACATAAACTTCCCCGCACTTAAAGAAATTGTTGAATTTCAGGTAGAAAACGGCACTGATTGTATCTGCGCTTGCGGTACTACCGGTGAAGCATCTACAATGAATGATAAGGAGCATCTTTCCGTTATTGAGTTTATAGTAAACACAGTAGACGGAAGAATCCCCGTAATTGCAGGCACTGGTTCCAATGATACAAGACACGGTCTTGAGCTTTGTAAAAACGCCTGCGCACTTGGAGTAGACGGACTCTTGGTGGTTACACCTTACTATAACAAAACTTCTCAGAGAGGCCTTGTTCATCACTATAACACTATAGCAGACAGCGTTGATAAGCCTATTATCATCTATAACGTTCCCGGAAGAACCGGTTGCAATGTTGCACCTGCAACATTAAAAACGCTTTCTGAGCATCCCAATATCGCAGGCATCAAGGAAGCTTCGGGAAATATGGCACAGGTTGTTGAAATGATGTCACTTTGCGCTGACAAGATTGATTTCTATTCAGGTAATGACGAAATAAACATTCCCATTATGTCTATGGGTGGCTCCGGTGCAATTTCAGTTCTTGCAAATGTTGCACCTGCGCAGACACACAACATGCTTAAATATGCACTTGACGGTGATTATAAGAATGCATCTAAAATGCAGATGGAAGCTCTTGACCTTATAAATTCACTTTTCTGCGAAGTAAACCCCATCCCCGTAAAAGAGGGAATGAATTTACTTGGATTTAATGCAGGTTATACAAGACTTCCTCTTTATGAAATGGCTCCTGAGAACGTTGAAAGACTCAGAAAGTCAATGGAAAACTACGGATTGATTAAATAATTTTGTTATAAAACTCATAATCGTGCCGTAAAATATAATGCGGCACGATTATTAAATTTCGAGGTGAAGCATATGATAAGAATAGCATTGGTTGGTATAAACGGAAAAATGGGACAGGTAATCTGCAGAATACTTGATTCTAATGACTCTGCCCAGATTGTATGCGGTGTTGACATTAATAAAGAGGAAAAGAACGGAGTTCCAGTGTATGGAGCACTCAGCGAGGCAAAAGAGGAAATTGATGTTATTATCGATTTTTCCCATCCCTCTTCCCTTGATTCAACACTTTTATATGCAACAGAGAATAAAAAGGCTCTTGTTCTTGCAACGACAGGTCTTTCGATTGAGCAGATTGCTTCTGTAAATGAAGCAGCAAAGATGGCTCCCGTATTTTTCAGTGCAAATATGTCTTTGGGTGTTAATCTTTTGATTGAGCTTGCAAAAAAGGCAACTGCATTGCTTCAGGATAATTTTGATATTGAAATTATCGAAAAGCACCATAATCAGAAAATTGATGCACCAAGCGGTACTGCACTTGCTATTGCAGATGCAATAAATGACACCTGCACCAAATCCAATGAATACGTTTACGACAGGCACAGCACACGCAAGAAAAGAAGCAAGAATGAAATCGGAATGCACTCATTACGCGGTGGTACAATTGTAGGAGAACACAGCGTTATATTTGCAGGAAATGACGAAATTATTGAGCTGAAGCATACTGCAACAAGTAAGGAAATCTTTGCGGTAGGTGCTGTGAAAGCCGCTATTTTCGTTTACGGCAAAGCTGCAGGAATGTATAATATGGGACATCTTATTGAGGGGAACTTTTTACAATGAAAAGAACAACTTTAAAGGACCGTGTCCTTCCTGACTACACAAAAGGCGAAGAGCTTTCAAATATGATAACACATATAGTCGGCGGAGTATTGGGTGTTATATATCTGATTCTATGCGTTGTTATATCAGTTATTCACAAAAACATATACGGTATTGTCAGCTCAGCAATTTACGGGGTATCGGTAATAACACTTTTCACAATGTCGAGCATCTATCACGGACTTAAACAAGGAATGGCAAAAAAGGTATTTCAGGTTATTGACCACTGTACCATATATATTATGATTGCAGGAACTTACACACCGATTGTGCTTTCGGCAATGCGTCCTATATCCCCTGTTGAATCGTGGATTTTGTTTGGGATTGTCTGGGCAGTAACAGCAATTGCAATGGTATTTACGGCAATTGACCATAACAAATTCAAAATATTTTCAATGGCTTGTTATCTTGGTCTTGGCTGGTGTATTATAGCTTTCTGGGACACAACCTATAAAGCAATTGGTTTTCAGGGAGCTGTATATCTTGCTTTAGGCGGTGTACTTTATACAATAGGTGCGGTTTTGTACGGTCTGGGCAAAAAGAAAAGATATGTTCATACTCTTTTCCATATATTTGTTGACCTCGCAAGCCTAATGCACTTTTTCTGTATTTTCTTTTATGTACTCTAAAACGCAAAAAAACAGTTGATTCTAAATCATAGAATCAACTGTTTTTTTGTTATCGTTATTCTGTTTCTGTATCTGTCACTTCTTTAAGTGTGCCTGTTTCAAAAACCTTTTCAAATTCGGCTGCATCAAGCTTTTCATATTCAACGAGAGCTTTTGCAACATTGTCAAGCTTATCTCTGTTGTCTGTAAGAAGCTTTTCACACTTCTGATAACATTCATCAATTATACGCTTGATTTCCTCATCAATAACAGCCGCAACGCTTTCGCTGTAATTTCTTCCCTGAGAAAAATCTCTTCCAAGGAAAACCTCGTGGTCTTCAGCATTAAAGGTTACATATCCAAGCTTCTCACTCATACCGTACTGCATAACCATTTTTCTTGCGGTCTGAGTTGCCCTCTCAAGGTCGTTTGAAGCACCTGTGTTAATATCATCAAAAACAATCTTCTCAGCTGCACGGCCTGCAAGCATCATAATTATATCTTCAAGCATTTCATTCTTGGAAATATAGCTCTTATCCGTGTCAGGAAGGCTTAAGGTAAATCCGCCTGCCCTGCCTCTGGGAATAATCGAAACCTGATGTACGTTATCCTGAGTCGGAAGAAGCTTTGCTGCAACTGCATGACCTGCTTCATGGTATGCGGTTTTTTCTTTGTTATCCTTTTCATGCTTGCGATTCTTCTTTTCAGGTCCCATAATTACTTTGAGAATTGCTTCATCAATTTCATCCTGCTCGATTATCTTCTTATTTCTTCTTGCACTTAAAATTGCAGCTTCGTTAAGAAGATTTTCAAGGTCTGCACCTGTAAATCCATAAGTCGATTTTGATACAGTTTCAAGAGAAACGCTGTCTGAAAGGGGTTTGTTTTTGGAATGAACCTTTAAAATTTCTACTCTGCCCTTCTGGTCGGGATAATTAACAACTACCTGTCTGTCAAATCTTCCCGGTCTTAATAGAGCAGGGTCAAGTATATCAGGTCTGTTGGTTGCCGCTATCATAATGATACCTTCGTTTGTTCCAAAGCCGTCCATTTCTACAAGAAGCTGATTAAGGGTTTGCTCTCTCTCGTCGTGACCGCCGCCAAGACCTGCGCCACGCTGTCTGCCGACTGCATCAATTTCATCTATAAAGATAATTGCAGGCAGATTCTTTCTTGCCTGTTCGAAAAGGTCTCTCACACGGCTTGCACCGACACCTACAAACATTTCCACGAAATCAGAGCCTGAAATTGAGAAGAACGGTACGCCTGCTTCACCTGCAACAGCCTTTGCAAGCAGGGTTTTACCTGTTCCGGGAGGTCCTACAAGCAAAACGCCCTTGGGAATTCTTGCACCAAGTTCAATAAATTTCTTGGGGTCCTTAAGAAATTCCACTACTTCCTCCAGCTCTTTCTTTTCTTCGTCGGCACCGGCTACCTGTTCAAAGGTTACTTTACTGTCTGAGGCAGATTTTGCCTTGGACTTACCAAAATTGCCTATACCGTGACCACCGGTTTGTGAACGCATAAAGGAGAAAATAAAGATACCCATAATTAAAAACATAAGTATCGTAGGAAGAAGTGATACCCACCAGGAAATCTCCTCGGGGGCAGGAACTTCCGTATTTTCCAGAATTCCGTCTTTAATCTGTTGTTCAATTTCATCACCAAGTATTGTCAATAATACTATCTGATTAACCTCAACCTTGTATTCCTTACCGTCAATGGTTGCAACAGTCGTAGTATCACCGATTTGCATTGATGTAACTTTTTCTTCCTTGACAGCCTTTACAAGGTCTGAAAAGGATGTTACACCAGAATCGGGTCTTTGCTGAGAAAACATCATCAAGAGTATTATTACAATTGGTAAAATTATATAAAAGCTTATACTTCTGAAACTCTTTTTCAAAGCAATACCTCCTCACTTATTTCATTATATTTAAGGAAACAGAATTTATCAATTCTTTTCACATATTATTCATAATATTCTCTCTTTAGTACACCTACAAAAGGATACTGTCTGTACTTATAATCAAAGTCCAATCCGTAACCTATTACAAATTCGTCTGGCACTTCAAAACCAACATACTTAACATCTATATCCACTATTCTGCGTGAAGGCTTATTAAGGAATGTACACACTTCAACACTTTTGGCACCTTCATTAAGCAAATATTCCTTGATTTTCTTTAAGGTTCTTCCTGAGTCTATGATATCCTCAACAATTATTATGTCCTTTCCCACAGGATCAAAACCTTTTCCTGCGTGAATCTTCACTTCTCCCGAAGAAACTGTATCAGAACCGTAGCTTGAAGCAAAAATAAAAGATATTCCGACAGGAATTGATACCGCTCGCATAAGGTCAGATGCAAACATAAAGCTTCCGGTTAAAACTGAAAGCATAAGGGGTTCTTTATCACGATAGTCTTCGTCAATAGCTGCTGCCATTTCTTTGATTTTTGATGTAATCTCATCTTCGGATACGAGGACTTTTTCAATAGGGTCGTTGATATTTGCCATATTATCTTTTCCTTTCTTCACATATTATCTTCTGTATAATCAATCAATAGGTATTTCTTTGTATTTTTATCAGTTGCATAAGACGGAGCTTGCCTCAGTCCGCACAGAAAAATAATTTCATTCTCTTTCAAAATCAGCGGAATAAAATCGCGTTTTGCCCTCTCAATTTTTTCATCGGAAAATATGTCGCTTATTTTTTTCGTGCCGTTCATACCTTTTAGCTTCATTTTGTCGCCTTTTTTCCTGAATCTCATTTGCAAAGGAAATGAAAGCTTATCTGCATCAAAGACAGCTATATTGTTACCTGATTTTTGAGGATAGGCGGAAGAAATTTCCACCTTTACCGAAAACTTTTCGTGAGTAAAAGAAGTTTCTTCGCTTATCGTAAATTCTTCTGTAACTGCCTTTTCTCTTTTCCTAAGATAAATTCTGTCATAGGACTTTTCAGCATAGGACACTGCATTTATATCAAATTTTTTTCCGCTTTCTTTTTCGGTAAATTCTATAAAATCTTCTATTTTGTCTGCTGTAATTTCTTTCATACCCCAAAGGGAAAGCAGATTTGATATGATTCTCCTTTTAACAGGTAATTCATAGTTGTTAAATTCACTTAATATAAGATAATTTTCAAACAAACATCTGGATAAAGCCATATCTGCAAGAGAATGTAAATACATATCATCTTCCCCGATAAGCTTTGCTGCTGAAACAATTCTCTTTTCCGCATTATTTACAACGCTGTTAAGCTCTGGAAAAACTTTAAGCCTGAGCTTATTTCTTGCATATACGGGAAGTGCGTTGGTGCTGTCATTGCACCACGAAATTCCGTTGCGGATGAGATAATCCTCAATTTCACTGCGGCTTATATCCAGAATAGGCCGTATAATATTATCCCTTTTATAGCTTATCCCACAAAGGCCGTGGGCACTGCTTCCTCTTATCAGCCTGAAAAGAACTGTTTCCGCATTGTCATTAAGGTTATGTGCAGTAGCAATTTTTGCACCGCCAAGCTCGTTTGAAATTTCATCAAAAAATTCGTAGCGGAGAATTCTTCCGCACTCTTCTTCCCCGATTTTTCTTGCTCTTGCAATTTCTTTTACATCATATTCTCTGTAAAAGCACTCAACATCGGCAGCTTTACAAACGCTTTTGACAAAATTACTGTCACGGTCAGATTCTTCTCCCCTGATAAGATGATTAACATTTGCAACATAAACGGTCAAATTATAATCATATTTTAACGATTGCATTAAATGTAACAGACAAACAGAATCTGCACCGCCCGATACCGCACATATAACGGTATCTCCGTTTTCAAGAAGGTTATATTTTTCAATAGTCTTCTTGACTTTTTCAAGAAGCATTTTCGTCAGCTCCTGTTATCCAGATTCATAAACTTTGTATATTCACCACGCCAAGCAAGATTTATTATTGAACATTCACCGGCACGGTTTTTCGCAAGAATACACTCAACGATATTGCCTGCAGATTCCTCTGCATTTTCTTCGGTAATAGGTCTGCTAAGCATAATTACTATATCGGCATCCTGCTCAATAGAGCCACTTTCACGAAGGTCGCTGAGCATAGGCCGTCTTGAAAGCTTTTCCGAGGAACGGTTAAGCTGAGAAAGAGTTATAACCGGAACATTAAGCTCCTTTGCCATAATCTTAAGCGAACGTGACATTTCACTTACTTCCTGAGCACGGCTCTCCCCTCTTGATTTACTGCTTCCCTGCATAAGCTGAAGATAGTCAATGACAACAAGGCCGAGCCCTTTTTCCATTTTCAGCCTGCGGCACTTTGCTCTTATTTCAGCAACAGTTATCCCTGGAGTATCATCGATATATATAGGTGCAGTAAACAAATCTTTTAAAGAATGAGCTATTTTTGTCATATCGGCTGCATCAATGTCACCTACACGGAGTTTTCCCGATTCAACTAAAGATTCGCTGGAAATAACTCTGTTTACAAGCTCATCCTTGCTCATTTCAAGAGAGAATATTGCAACCGGTACTTTTTCACGGATTGCTGCATTCTGAGCTATGTTAAGGGCAAAACTCGTCTTACCAACACCGGGTCTTGCCGCAAGAATAATAAGGTTACTGTTCTGAAGACCTGCAGTTGCAGCATCAAGACCTGTAAATCCTGTTCTTATTCCCGTGATTTTTCCGCCTCGCTTCTTTCTTTCCTCTAAGAGGGCAAGGGTTGACTTAACAACTTCTCCTATATGGGACAAGCTCTTATTTCCCTGCTGCTCGCTTATTCTGAACACCAGTTGCTCGCTTCTGTCTATAAGCTCAGTTGCCGACAATTCGTCACTCATTCCTGCATCAATAATTTCACCTGCAGCTTCAATGAGTCTTCTTTGCGTCCTTTTATCGCGGGCTATTTCAATATATTGGTCAAGGTTTTCCTTGGTAAATACATTCTGAGCTATTTTTGTGATATACGCAATACCGCCAACGCTTTCGAGCCTGTCTCCAAGCTTTTCGGAAAGAGTTACCATATCTACAGGAATTCCCTCCTCAAATAACTTGGATATAGCATTGAACAATGTTTTATTGGCGGTAGCATAAAAGCACTCCTCGTCGAGCTTATCCATTGCATTAACGAGTGCTTTTTCATCCAGAATCATATTACCAAGAATCGCCGCTTCTGCCTCAAGATTATATGGCATGGTTCTGCCGATTGGCATATCCATTTACATCACCGTATTTCTCAAATAATTTTCATTAGTTATTTTGCCTGATTTACAACAACTGTAATTTTTGCGGTTATATCGGGGTACACCTTAATCTCAACTGTGGTTTCACCGATTGTTTTAATTCCATCGGGAAGTACGATTTTACGTTTATCAATTACATGATGAAGCTGATATTTTATAGCATCTGCAACATTCTGATTGGTAATCTTACCGAAAAGCTTACCGTTATCTCCTGCTTTACCTTCAAGAACAACCTTTGCTCCCTCAAGGCTATTCGCCATTTCCTTTGCCGCTGCTATCTCCTGCTGCTTGTGATATTCAGCCGCTTCGTTCTTTCCTTTTATATTGTTAAGGACATCTGCAGTAGCAACCTCTGCCATTTTTCTCGGCAAAAGGAAATTTCTTGCGTAACCGTCGCTTGCTTCTACGATATCACCTTTTTTTCCGTGTCCTTTAACATCCATCAAAAGTACAACCTTCATTTTTGTCAATCCTTTCTCAGTTATTAATTTCGTCTATTGCACCCTTAAGCATCTCACCAACATCCGTTACAGATGTTCCGATAAGCTGTGCTCCGGCAGTCATCATATGCCCTCCGCCGCCAAGTTTTTCAAGAATAACCTGCACATTTACTTCACCAAGGGAACGACCGCTCACAATTACGGTCCCGTCTTCGCCACGTGCCACTACAAAGGATGCTTTAATATCATTTATTTCCAACATTTCATCAGCCGCTTCTGCAATGACAACATGGGGAACAACTCCGGAAAAGAGAGATATTGCTATGTTATCACCGTAGAGCTGTGCTTCTGTAACTATACACGCCTTTAGCTTATAGTTATCAATTGATTCTCTGAACAGCTTCTTAACATGAAGAGTATCTACACCTGCTGTTCTTAAATAAGCGGCTGCTTCAAACGTCCTCACACCTGTTTTAAAGGTAAAGTTCTTTGTATCTACCGCTATACCTGCATAGAGTGCCTCAGCAACAACAGTTGATACTGAAAAATGATTGCTGAAATACTGCATAATCTCTGCCACCATCTCACATGTTGAAGATGAGAACGGCTCATGATAAACAATGTCGGCATTTTCAATAAAGTTTTCGCTTCTGCGATGATGGTCAATAACCAATTTTGTTTTTACCGAATCAATGAGCTCAGGCATTTCTGTATATTCAGGAATATGGGTATCACAGATTACAAGCAAGGTCTTGGGAGTAATGTATTCTTTTAATCCCGATTTGCCTATGAACATCTCGTCGAGATAATGGTTTTCCTCAATCTTCTTCATAAGCATTTTTACGGTGTCGTCCTTTGTAATTAAAAGCACCTTTGCATCTTTTTTAATATGGTTAGCCATACTTGCAATACCGATTGCCGCACCGATTGCATCGGCATCACTGTTTCGGTGTCCCATAATCAGAACATTGTCGGAATTTTCCATAAGCTCACGAAGATTACGAGCCATAATACGTGCTTTAACCTTTGTTCTTTTCTCGGTTTCCTTTGAGTTTCCGCCAAAATACCTGAACTTTCCGTTTTCACGGATTACAGCCTGGTCACCGCCTCTGCCGAGAGCCATTTCGAGGGCTTTTTTCGCCGAAATATTATTCTTATTAAGTGTTTCTCCGCCTATTCCTATACCGATACTTATTGTGGGCGGTGTTTTCAGCCCTGTATCAAAAGATTTTACATTGCTTAAAATTTCAAATTTAGTATCAACAATACTGTCAAGCTGTTTCTTTGTAAATACACATAAATAACTGTCTTTTTCAAGTTTTTTTACAAGTGCACCCAAATCCTGCATATAACCAATGATATTCTTATCAATTAGGCTTATAACGTCAATTCGCTCCTCATCACTGATGCTGTTAATAACCTCGTCATAGTTATCTACATTTATATGTGCAACTGCACAACGTGTATTTTCAAGTTCTTCTTTCAAGGAAACAACTTCTGTAATATTTTCCATATACAGCATAATTGCCGCATGGTCGGCAGATGCTTTTCTTTTTACGTTTGCGCGAACCTTATAGGTATTATCACCCGATTTTACAATTACAGGGGTACGTCCGCCGTCTTCATATATTTTTCTGATATTTATTTCGGGAATAAGCTCCGCAACTTTCTTTTCTGACACAACGGAAAATAACTCTTTAAAAGCAGAATTATACCATGCAACTGTACCGTCGAGACGGACTCCTGCAATGGGATTCATGGATTTAAAGAGAGCTTCGTTGTTCTGAAGTTCATCATCATCACTCGCCGCATCGCTTATATATTCTTTCATCTTTCTGATTCTGACAAAGTGCCAGATAGCCTTTTCAAGCAGGATGAGAACTGATGTAATTATAATAATACCTGCAATTACAGGCTGTGATGGGAGCAAAAACAATGCACAAACCATAACAATAACAGCAAACACGGGAGTTGCCGCTTTCGGCATGGAATCAAGCATTTCATTCTTCTGTTTCATGAGGCACACCTTTCTCAATAGATTCTGCAGGTTTCAGCTTCCTGAAATCAGCAAAGCTGTCTATACAACCTGCTATGGTATATGCTATGGAAACAACAGGAAAAGCAACGATTGTACCAACATATATTATCACACGAAAAGCCGTAAACCTTACAATCTTTCGTAAAAAATAATCAATAAACGAGATACCCGAAAACATAGCAAGGGTCTGCAAAATGAACATCATATTAAGGAGAACAGCTGTTACAGTAGCAGGGATAACAAGCTTTTCCGAAACACCTGTAAGTACTAAAATAAGAATAACCAGCAGAAAAACGATTGTCATAGTTTTCGGAATCTTAATTCTTGAAAAGGAATGATTCATCCCGACAGGAAGCTTCCTTAGTTGTACTGAAACCGCCCATATAACCAGATACGCCAGAATCAATGATATTATTATAAATACCGACGGAATCAGCATTGAAACAAAATTATGGGTAAGGCTTATTATTTTATTTATTTCGGGAGCTAAAACACCAAGCTCGGCTTCAGGCAGATTTGAAAGAGCCTGATACACGACATTCTTCATTTCTTCGGCAGACGGAACCATTGCCTGCACTACTGACAAACCTCTTGAAGAGGCCTGATATTGGGCGTATAAATATTCGGGGATAAGTATTCCCGCAGCTACGCAGTACATTCCTAAGGAAAATTTCTTTTTGTAAAGGTAGCCGTATATACACCCCAGTGCAGATAATACTGCCTGCAACCCTATCACAAGAGCGGTCAGCTCACCGCCTGCACCTACACCTGCTCCTATAAACATAGAAAAGCAAACGGTACATAAAGATGTAGCAAATGCCGTCAACGGTCCAAAGACCATAAAAGACATTGCAATGTTATATGAACATGTTATAATAGCCAGTGTCGGAACCCCGAAAATCATAGGGAGTAAGGACACAATAGTCCTTAAAACAACACCGAAATTCAGTCTTTCTTTACGCATATATTGTTCCTCAGCCTCTTGTCAACGCATAATAATCCATATTATTTTATTTATTATACCACAGGGGTATAAATATGTAAAGAATAATTTACCTGTTTTTATTCAGAACAATAAGTTTCAGTTGATTTTTCCGTGGGGGTGTGATAAAATCGATATATATTTTTTAAAGAGGTGTTTAAAATGAAACTACGTGACGGTTATCTGCTTCGTAAAGTAGCAGGGAAAAATATAGTCGTATCCGTTGGAAGCGCCGTGGAATTCAATGGAATGCTGACACTTAATGACACCGGTGTGTT
>JAZUPX010000105.1:0-6493 GCA_045605405.1 Clostridia bacterium | reverse complement strand
GCCAGCTTCATACACCTCAGAAGCTCTTACAACCTGATACCAATCGTCCTTCTGAACAACCTTGCAGCCTTCGCCAAGAACAATTTCGTTATCACCTGTTTCTGCCTTTGAAGGGTCAAACTTGTAGAACTTACCACCATTTACGGTGATAGTACCTTTTAAAGTATCGTGGGAGTTAAGAGTCCACTTGGGAGTAGCACACTTAAATGTACCGCCGTTGATTGTGATGCTTGCTCCGTCCTTTGCATAGATAAGGTCTACATGCGTTTCGTCAACCGTTGTGTCAAGCTCGTTTTCGTAGCTACCGCCATTGATTACCACTTCTGTACCCTGACCCAATGCATAAACAGCCATTGAGAATCCGTCGTCAGGACATACCAAACCTTTTACAAGGTTTTCTTCTGTGCCGTTGATTGTGAGCTTAGCACCGCCTTTAGCCCAGATTGCACCATCACAGCCGTTTGCCACAAATTCACCTTTAAGATTAAGTGTAGCTGTTACGCCATCGTAAACCTTAGGAGCATCTTCAGCAAATGCACTGATGCAAGCAAAACTTGAAACCATTGCCAAAGCTAAAACCAATGATAAAAGTTTCTTTGCCATTTTTCTTTCCCCTTTTCTTAAAATATTTATTGTTTCTGTAGGTTTCGCACCATCAAAAGGGTACAAAAACCCACATTTTTACAATCATACTTATTATACCTTTTTGTGAAATTCTTGTCAAGGGTTTATGTGTTTTTTAATATATTTTTTTATACATAGTAATGACCTTGAAAAAAGCACTGTAGAACAAATTAATGTTCTACAGTGCTTATCTTCGTTTTAATCAGTCTTCCACAATGTCAACAATTACTTTCTTACCGTCTCTGCCGGAGGCTGCACGCATAACAGTTCTGATTGCTTTCGCAATTCTTCCCTGTCTGCCGATTACCTTACCCATATCAGAGGGGTTTACTCTGAGCTCAAGAAACACAGAATCCTCACGGTCAGTAAGAGTTACATTAACTTCATCGGGATACTGAACAAGGGGCTTTACGATAGCTTCAAGAAGTTCTTTCATTGTATCACTCCTATTAGTCGATGATACCGTTCTTCTTGAGAAGGCTCTTTACAGTATCTGTGGGCTGAGCGCCGTTAGCAATCCACTGCTTAACCTTGTCACCGTCAACTGTGAATACGGAAGGCTCTGTAAGAGGATTGTAAGTACCTACCTCTTCAATGAATCTGCCGTCACGGGGATAACGGGAATCTGCAACTACTACACGGTAGTAAGGAGCCTTCTTCGCACCCATTCTTCTAAGTCTGATTTTTACTGCCATTTCTTTCACCTCATAAAAAATATTATAATTAAAATTAAATTAAAATCGTTTAAAATGGAAATCTCATTCTCTTCATCTTTTTGGGGTCGGAGAACATTTTCATCATTTTCTGCATTTCCGCAAACTGTTTTAAGAAAAGGTTTACATCCTGCACACCAAGTCCGCAACCCTGTGCAATTCTTTTTCTGCGGCTGCCGTTTATGATTTCGGGATTTTCTCTCTCCTCGTTAGTCATTGAGCAAATGATTGCTTCTGTTCTTGTAAACTGCTTGTCGTCAAGCTTTACGCCTTTAAGCTTTGCACCCATACCGGGAATCATTTTGAGAATACTTTCAAGGGAGCCCATATTCTTCATCTGACGAAGCTGTTCAAGGTAGTCATTGAGGTCAAACTTCTGCTCACGAAGTTTTTTCTCAAGCTCCATTGCCTTTTTCTCGTCAAAGGCCTCCTGCGCCTTATCAATAAGAGAAAGCATATCACCCATACCGAGGATTCTCGATGCCATACGGTCGGGATAGAAAGGCTCAAGGTCGGTGAGCTTTTCACCCACGCCGACAAACTTGATATTCTTACCCGTCGTTGCACGGACACTGAGTGCCGCACCGCCACGGGTGTCACCGTCAAGCTTGGTGAGAATTATGCCGTCAATTCCAAGCTGTTCGTCGAAGCTTGCGGCAACATTTACCGCATCCTGACCTGTCATAGAATCGACTACAAGCAGAATTTCCGTGGGATGAATACCCGACTTGATGTTTTTAAGTTCATCCATAAGTGCTTCATCTACGTGGAGTCTGCCTGCTGTATCTATAATAACGGTATCAAAACGTGATGTGTCACAGTTTTTCACCGCATCAAGAGCTATTTTAACGGGGTCTTTTGTCTCAAAGTCTGCATAAACCTCAAGTCCCATCTGCTCGCCTACAACCTGAAGCTGTTTTATAGCCGCAGGACGCTGAACGTCACAGCCTGCAAGCATAGGGCGTTTACCCTGCTTTTTAAGCACACCGCCAAGCTTTGCCGCAGTAGTGGTTTTACCTGCACCCTGAAGACCTACAAGCATATAAACCGTAGGTGCCTTGGGACTTACCGCAAGCTTCGCCTGAGCACCGCCCATAAGCCACGTAAGCTCGTCACGGACTATCTTTATTATCTGCTGACCGGGAGTTAAGCTTTCAAGCACTTCACTACCCGTTGCCTTTTCAAAAACACGCTTCTCAAACTCTTTAACAACTTTGTATCCAACATCGGCCTCAAGCAATGCAAAACGCACTTCTCGCATGGCGTTTTTAACATCCTTTTCGGTTACGACACCCTGACCTTTAAGTTTTTTAAAGGTTTCCTGAAGCTTTTCACCTAAAGATTCAAATGCCATTACTCTGCTCCGTTTCCGATAGTTTCTACCTTATTATATATCATTTCTGCAAGGGTGTTTATATCCTTGCTGTTGGAAAGCCTTTTATTTGTTTTCTTAAGTTCATTTGCAAGCAGGCCTATTTCGTTAATCTGACGGAATACGTCCAAAAGATGAAGCTTCGACTCCATTTCGTCGATTATCGCCTCGCCCCTTTTAATGAAATCCCTGACGCCCTGACGGGAAATATCCATAAGCTCGGAAATCTCACCTAAAGAATAGTCACTGTCGTAATAGTATTCCATAGCTTCTGCCTGCTTTTCGGTAAGAAGTCCTTTGTAAATATCAAGTAATTCTGTGTAAACGAGATTTTTTTCCATAAAACTTCTCCCCTTTTTATTATTTTTTGTTCTGTTGTAAAGCCGTTTCACTTTACAACTTCTACAGTATACACGTTTTTTCTTCTAAAGTCAATAGATTTTCCGTAATTTTTTCTTAAAATTTCTGTAAAAAACACTTGCATTTGCTAATTCTTTGTGGTATCATAGTATGGCACAAAAATACGCACACTGCCTGAGTGGCGCCATGTGCTTTCCTATATAATAAGGAAAGTTGGCGTACATATTGACGGCGGTGGAGGTGCTGCCGCATCGCTTGTGACATGGGCGCGGTGGTAAAAAACTAAATAAATGGAGGTGTTTTACATGTCAGTTATTGCTATGAAGCAGCTTTTGGAGGCAGGTGTTCACTTCGGTCATCAGACAAGAAGATGGAACCCCAAAATGGCGGAGTATATCTTTACAGAACGTAACGGTATCTACATCATTGACCTGCAGAAAACAGTTAAGAAGATTGAGGAAGCTTATGATTTCATCCGCTCTATTGCAGCAGACGGCGGCGAAATCCTCTTTGTTGGTACAAAGAAGCAGGCTCAGGAAACAATCAAGGAAGAAGCTATCCGTGTAGGTATGCACTACGTTGATGCAAGATGGCTCGGCGGTATGCTTACAAACTTCAAGACAATCAAGAAGAGAATTGAAAGACTCGCTCAGCTTCACAAGATGGAAGAAGACGGCACATTCGACCTTCTCCCCAAGAAGGAAGTTATCGGTCTTAAGGGCGAAATGGAAAAGCTTGAAAAGTACCTTGGCGGTATCAAGGAAATGAAGAAGGCTCCCGCAGCAATCTTCATCGTTGACCCCAGAAAAGAAAGAATCGCTATCGCTGAAGCTAAGAAGCTCAACATCCCGATTGTTGCTATCGTTGATACGAACTGCGACCCTGAAGATGTTGACTATGTAATTCCCGGTAACGACGATGCTATCCGTGCAGTTAAGCTTGTAGTTTCTACAATAGCAAACGCTGTTATCGAAGGCAGAGAGGGTACTTCCGAAGCTCCTGCTGAAGAAGAAATCGATATCACACTCGAATAAACAATATTCTGAATAATATTACGAAAGGAATGTTATTAATATGAATTTCACAGCTCAGGACGTTAAAGAATTAAGAGAAAAGACCGGCTGCGGTATGATGGACTGTAAAAAGGCTCTCTCCGAAACAAACGGTGATATGGAAAAAGCTATTGACTTTCTCCGTGAAAAGGGACTTGCTACAGCAGCTAAGAAGTCCGGAAGAATTGCATCCGAGGGTATTGTTAAGGCATACCTTACAGACGATAAAAAAATCGGTGTTCTTGTAGAAGTTAACTCCGAAACAGACTTCGTTGCTAAGAACGACGAGTTCCAGTCATTTGTTGGTAAGGTTGCTGAAATCGTTGCAGCAGAAAATCCTGCAGACGTTGATGCACTTAAGGCTCTTCCCTACGGTGCTGAAGGTAACGTTGGCGACGCTCTTACAGCTCTTATCGCAAAGATCGGCGAAAATATGAACATCAGAAGATTTGCAAGAATCGAAGGTAATGTTTGCTCCTACACACACGGCGGCGGCAGAATCGGTGTTCTTGTAGAAGCTGAAGGAAGCCTTGCTGACGAAGTAGCTTATGAAGCAGCAAGAGATGCAGCAATGCAGATCGCAGCTATCAATCCCCTTTACCTTACACAGGAAACTGTTCCTGCAGAAGACCTTGAAAAAGAAAAGGGTATTCTTATGGCACAGATTAAGGAAGATCCCAAGAATGCTTCCAAGCCCGATGCAATCATTGAGAAGATGATGATCGGTAAGATTAACAAGTTCTACGAACAGAACTGCCTTCTTCAGCAGGAGTTCGTTAAGGATAATGACCAGAAGGTTGGTAAGTACCTTGAATCCAAGGGTGTTAAGCTTATAAACTTCGTTCGTTTTGAAAAGGGCGAAGGTCTTGAAAAGAAAGAAGAAAACTTCGCTGATGAAGTTGCTTCTATGATGAAGTAATATTGGATGACAAAGTCATCCTTTCAAAAAACTCTCCGAAAATTTCGGAGAGTTTTTTGTTATTACTATTGAAATACATTTACTTTTACTATATAATATAATTATGAAGATATTTGTTTTAAATTTAACCAAAGGAGAAATGAGATTATGAATTTTTTTGAAGAGCTTGCAAGCTTTGACAGTGAAGTTTCTGCTGCTTGCGGAAGAGAGCTTTCCCGTCAGCAGCATAACATTGAACTTATAGCGTCTGAGAATATTGTTTCCAAGGCTGTACTTCTTGCAGCAGGAACAGTTCTTACAAACAAATATGCCGAGGGTTATAGCGGCAAGCGTTACTACGGCGGATGCATCCATGTGGATGAAGTTGAAACAATCGCTATTGAGAGAGCTAAGAAGCTTTTTGGTGCGGAGCATGCGAATGTTCAGCCCCACAGCGGTGCTAACGCAAATCTTGCAGTATTCTTTGCATTTCTGCAGCCCGGTGATACCGTTATGGGTATGAATCTTGCACACGGTGGACATCTTTCCCACGGTTCTCCCGTAAATATCAGCGGTAAGTACTTCAATATCGTTCCCTACGGTGTTGATGATGAAACAGGCATGATTGATTACGACAAGATGCGTGAAATCGCTCTCGAGTGCAAGCCCAAGCTTATCGTAGCAGGTGCAAGTGCATATTCCAGAACAATTGACTTTGCTAAATTCAGAGAGGTTGCAGACGAAGTTGGCGCAATCCTGATGGTAGATATGGCACATATTGCAGGGCTTGTTGCGGCAGGTCTTCACCCCAGTCCCGTTCCCTATGCAGATGTTGTTACAACAACTACCCACAAGACACTCCGCGGACCCCGTGGCGGTCTTATTCTTTGCAAGGAGCAGTATGCAAAGCAGATTGATAAGGCAGTATTCCCCGGAACACAGGGCGGTCCTTTAATGCACATTATTGCGGCTAAGGCAGTTGCTTTCGGTGAAGCACTTACAGACGAGTTCAAACAGTATCAGGCACAGATTGTAAAGAATGCCAAGGTGCTTTGCGAGGCACTTAAGGAAGAGGGTTTCAATGTGGTTTCCGACGACACTGATAATCACCTGATGCTTATCGACCTTTGTCCCTTTGATATTACAGGTAAGGAAATGGAGCATCGTCTTGACGAAGTTCACATTACTGTAAACAAGAATGCTATTCCCAACGATAAGCAGAGTCCTTTCGTTACAAGCGGTATCAGAGTCGGTGCCCCTGCAGTAACATCAAGAGGATTCAAGGAAGAGGAAATGAAGCTTATTGCTAAATGGATGAAGCTTGTAGCAACAGATTTTGAAGCTAACAAGGAACAGATTACAAAGGAAGTTATATCCCTTTGCGAAAAGTTCCCCATCTACGAATAAGAATTTCAGAACTAAAATACAAGTCGGAGGCCAAGCGGTCTTAGGAAGACAACTGTTTGGTGCAACT
>JAZUPX010000104.1:0-2362 GCA_045605405.1 Clostridia bacterium | reverse complement strand
CCTTATCTTCCTCGGTATCGGCTGTATGACAGACTTCGCACCCCTTATTTCCAATCCCAAGAGTATTCTCCTTGGTGCGGCTGCACAGATTGGTGTGTTTATCACATTCCTCGGTGCAATTCTCCTCGGTGCATTTGGTATCGGTGGATTTGGCGGAGAGGGTGCAACAGCACTCGATATTTTCAAGGAAGCAGCTTCTATCGGTATCATTGGCGGTGCTGACGGTCCTACCGCTATCTATGTTACAAAGACACTTGCACCTCATCTTTTGAGTGCAATTGCCGTTGCAGCATATTCCTATATGGCTCTTGTTCCAATCATTCAGCCCCCGATTATGAAGGCTCTTACAACAAAAGAGGAACGAATGATTAAGATGGAAACACTCCGTCCTGTAACACAGCGCGAAAAGATTATATTCCCCATAATGGTTACTTTGGTTGTTGTTCTTCTTATTCCCGATGCAGCTCCCCTTGTAGGTATGCTTATGCTTGGTAACCTTATGAAGGAAAGCGGTGTTGTTGACCGTATTTGTAAGGCAGCACAGAACGAGCTTATGAATATTATCACAATATTCCTCGGACTTACAGTTGGTGCAACAGCAACAGCTGATACATTCCTTACTGCAAAGACAATCCTTATTATCTGCCTTGGACTTTGTGCATTCGGTGTAAGTACAGCAGGCGGTGTTATCTTCGGTAAGATTATGTGCAAGCTTACCGGAGGAAAGGTGAATCCTCTTATTGGTAGCGCAGGCGTTAGTGCCGTTCCCATGGCAGCACGTGTATCACAGACAGTAGGACAGAAAGAGAATCCCTCCAACTTCCTTCTTATGCACGCTATGGGTCCCAATGTTGCAGGCGTAATTGGTAGTGCAGTTGCCGCAGGTGTATTCCTTGCACTCTTCAAATAATCTAAGAAAGGATTAATTATCATGGAAAATAAAAGACCGGTAAAAATTACCGAAACCATTCTTCGTGACGCGCATCAGTCTCTTATTGCTACCCGTATGACAACAGAAGAGATGCTTGGCGCAGTAGAGCTTCTTGATAAAGTAGGCTTCAACGCTCTTGAAGCCTGGGGCGGTGCAACATTTGACAGCTGTCTCCGTTTCCTCAAGGAAGACCCTTGGGAAAGACTTCGTAAAATCAAGGACAAGGCTAAGAACACTCCTCTCCAGATGTTGTTCCGCGGTCAGAATATCCTTGGATACCGTCACTACGCCGATGATGTTGTAAAATATTTCGTACAGAAATCCATTGCACACGGTATTGATATAATCAGAATTTTCGACGCTCTTAACGACGTTCGTAACCTCCGCACAGCAATCGAGGCAACAGTTAAGGAGGGCGGTCACGTTCAGGCGGCTATTTCCTTTACATTAAGCCCCGTTCATACAAACGAAAAGTTCATTGAAATGGCAAAGGAACTTGAGGGAATGGGTGCAAGCTCTATCTGTATCAAGGATATGGCAGGTCTTCTTACTCCTTACAACGCATACGACCTTGTAAAGGGTATGAAAGAAGCTGTTAAAATTCCGATTGAGCTTCATACACATTACACAAGCGGTATCGCTTCAATGACATACCTCAAGGCTATTGAAGCAGGTGTAGATATCGTTGACTGTGCTATGTCACCTCTTGCTATGGGTACAAGCCAGCCTCCCACAGAGCCGCTCGTAGCAGCTCTTGAGGGAACAGAGTACGACACAGGTCTTGACCTGATGCTTCTCAGCGAAATTGCTGATTACTTCAGACCAATCCGCGAGAAGTATCTTGCAGACGGTACTCTCAATCCCAAGGCACTTGCAGTTGACGTAAACACTCTTAAATATCAGGTTCCGGGCGGTATGCTTTCAAACCTTCTTTCTCAGCTCAAGCAGCTCGGTGCAGAGGACAAGTTTGAAGAAGTTCTTAAGGAAATCCCCCGTGTTCGTGAGGACGCTGGTTTCCCCCCTCTCGTAACACCTACCAGCCAGATTGTTGGCTCTCAGGCAGTGTTCAACGTAGTTTTAGGCGAGAGATACAAGAACGTTACCAAGGAATTCCGTGGAATGGTTAAGGGTGAATACGGCAGAACTCCCGTTGAAATCAGCGACGAATTTGCAAAGAAGATTCTCGGCGATGAAGCCCGTATCACAGGCAGACCTGCTGACCAGATTCCTAACGAGCTTGATAAGTTCAGAAGTGAAATCAGCGAATACATTGAGCAGGATGAAGACGTACTCAGCTACGCACTCTTCGGACCTGTTGCTACAAAGTACTTTGAATTCCGTCAGGGTCAGAAATACAAAATCGACCCCACTCTTGCAGACAAAGAAAATAAAGTACATCCTATGTGATAAAGAATCAGCACCGAAAATCGG
>JAZUPX010000103.1:0-11754 GCA_045605405.1 Clostridia bacterium | reverse complement strand
GACGAAACATTCTTGTTTTGTATGGAGAATACAGACATTGAGAGTAATAATATTTTCAGTCCCGTTGCAAACATTCACGCAGGTGTGTGGTATCTTTCTCACCTTATAAAAAAATATGACGGCAATACGCAAAATGCACTTGCCGCATATAATGCAGGAATGGGAAATGTAGACAAATGGCTTAAAGATACAAGATATTCCTCCGACGGAAAGACCCTGAAAGAAATCCCGTTTTCCGAAACGGTACGCTACACAGAAAAAATCAACAGATATAAAATTATTTACAGCATCCTTTACTGACTAGCCGAAAGGGAATACAGATGAAAAAAATTCTTTCAATTATTATAATGATTTTTGTATTTTTAACATTCTCCTCCTGCACAAATGAAAGTAAAAACGTAACCCGACAGACCTTTGCGTTGGATACAGTTATTAATATTACAACCAATGAAAAAGATTCTGGAAAAATTAATGAGGCTTTCACTCTTTTAAGAGAATATGAAAATGTTTTCAGCAGAACAAAGCCTGAAAGTAAGCTCTGTTTACTTAATAACGGTCAGGGGGAATTAACCGAGGATATTGAAAAGGTGCTTTCTTTCTCCCTTGAAATGTCGCGTCTTACAAAAGGAGCATTTGATGTGACGGTTGCACCCCTTGTTGACCTGTGGAATGTAAAAGAAAGAAAGACTCCTCCGACAGCAGAGGAGATAGAAATTGCACGGTCCAAAACAGGATACGAAGATGTTACTCTTTCCCCTTTTTCTTCAGGCGGTAAAACTATTGATACAGGTGCCGTGGCAAAAGGATATATTGCAGATAAAGTTGCAGAGTCATTCAAAAACAAAGGTGTGGAAAATGCCATTATCGATTTAGGCGGAAATGTTGTTCTGATTGGCGAGTACAAGGTCGGAATAAGAAGCCCTTTTAACCCTGACGAAGTTTTTGCAACAATTACCGTAAAAGACAAAAGTGCCGTTACAAGCGGAGCTTATCAACGGTATTTTGAATACGAGGGCAAGCGTTATCACCATATAATTGACCCGAGGACAGGCTATCCGTCAGAAAGCGGTATTGCCTCTGTAACTGTTATCTGCCCCTCATCAATGCATGCAGACGCTCTTTCAACTTCTATATTCATATTAGGTAAAGATTCAATATCCCTGTGTGATAATTTTCCCGATACTGATGCCCTTGTAATAATGGAAAACGGAGAAGTTATTACGACGGAAAACTTTGAAGAAACTTATGAATTAAAAAAATAAATTTTTTGGCAAAAAAAACTTGCATTTTGAAATAATGTATGCTATAATGCATTTTGTTCCATAATGTGTTGGAGGTGAAAATATAATGCCTAACATTAAATCAGCTAAGAAGAGAGTTCTCGTTATCGAGAAGAAGACTCTTGAAAATCGTATGGTTAAATCAGCTATCAAGACAGAGCTTAAGAAGTTTGAAGCAGCTGTTAGCGAAGGAAATAAGGCTTCCGCTCAGGAGCTTTTTGCTGTTTGCGTTAAGAAGCTTGACCAGGCTGTTGCTAAGGGTGTGTACCACAAGAACACAGTTAGCCGCAAGAAGAGCCAGCTTTCTAAGGCACTCGCTGCACTTGCATAATTAGTTTTTCTATGATTGCTTGAATTAGAGTATGTACATTATGTATATACTCTTTTTTGACGTTATCCCGTGGAGATAACGTCAAAAAAGAGTATATCAAAAAAACGGTATCCGAATTCGGATACCGTTTTGTATTATTTATTTTTCTCGTATATTAACATCAAACCTTTGAGGAGCAAATCCTCATCAACTATTATCTCTCTTTTGCAAAGAGGTACAATAACCTTGGCAAGTCCACCCGTTGCAATAACGGTACATTTTTCGCCAAGCTCTTCCTCATAGCGGTCAACTATCCCCTCTATTGCACCTGCGTTTCCGTAGAGGATACCGCTTTTGATAGAGTCTACTGTATTGCTTCCTATGATCTTCTTGGGTTTTTCAAAGGCAACCTTGGGAAGTTGTGAGGTTCTTCCGATAAGCGCATCATGAGAAACTGCCACACCCGGAAGTATTGCACCGCCAAGAAATTGCTTTTTCTTGTCAACAACAGAAACAGTGGTTGCCGTTCCCATATCAATAATAATCTGTGGGAGGGGATATTCCTCTATACCTGCAACTGCATCTACTACAAGGTCACTGCCAAGCTGTGCGGGATTATCAATTACGATACTTATTCCCGTTTTGACTCCGGGACCTACTACCATTACCGATATACCGCAAAGGTTTTCTACTGCATCCCTGACAACATTCGTCACAGACGGCACAACAGAGGATATTATAGCACCCTCAACCTTTTTGTAGTCAATGCCATACATATCAAAAGCAGTTTTAAAAAGCACGGAATACTCAAGCTTTGTCGCACGGTGGGCTGTTGAAAGACGTTCTCTGAAAAGAATATTTTTCCCGTCTACCAAACCTGCTACTATATTGGTATTACCTATATCTATTACTAAAATCATTTCTTGGAAACCACCTTAATGATATGGGATATTGCAGGAGCAAAGATGATATTTACTGCCATTTCAAAAACAAAATTTATCCCAACCAGTCCAAATATCATAAATTTTCCTAAATCTACTCCACCGCCTGAAAGATGTTCTACCGCATCCATCAAGAATACAATACATCCAAGCAAAAATACTCCCGTGTTAACGATGGGACAAATTACAGCCGCTGCAATTGCGCCTATGTAGAAAGCAGTTTTAGTATTTTTCGAAAAAAGCTTTACTGTCAGCTCATACACAAACCCTGCCGCAAAACCGCACGCAGCACCTTTCACCAAAACGGTAGCAACTGTACCGAATGCATTAAACTGCATAAATAAGGTTGCATCACCGCTTGCAAGAACTGCTATACCGAATACAAATCCAAGCCACGAACCAATTCCCTTACCGCAGGTTACTGCACCGATTACAATCGGAATCAGTACCAAAGAAATTGAGAATGTGCCGAATCTGATTGATGCACCCATAAACTGCAGCACAAATACCAATGCAGTCAACAGCGCACCGACAACCATAGTCCGTGTTGTCATCTTTTTTGTGTTTACCATATTAAATTCCTCCTTGTTATTATTCCTCTTATGAGGATACAATACGCCATTATAATACTACTATTTTTTTAATTTGTAAAGTTTTTTCAAGAAAATTATTGAATAATTACATTCTGAGGTGTAAAATACCATAGAAAGGAAGATAAATATGAAAACAAAAACACAAAAAATCGTATTTTCGGCACTGCTTGCCTCTCTCGTTTGTGTCGCAACAATGATAATTAAAATCCCGTCACCCCTTAAAGGTTACATAAACTTAGGTGACTGCGTTGTACTCCTTTCGGGATGGACTCTCTCCCCCGTTTACGGCTTTCTTGCCGCAGGTGTGGGAAGCGGATTAGCAGATATATTCTCAGGATATGCCGTATATGCTCCTGCTACCTTTATTATAAAGGGCTTGATGGCACTTGTTGCACATTTTGTATTTAATATGATTAGCAAAAGGCTTCCTGCCCTCCCCTCCCGTATTATAAGCGGTACACTTTCGGAAATAGTTATGGTGGGCGGATATTTCCTTTTTGAAGGATTTCTGTACGGATTTATTCCGTCGGCTGTAAATATTCCTGCCAATGCCGTGCAGGGTGTTGCAGGGATAATACTTGGAACAATTCTTGTAAAAGGATTCAGCAAAGCATTCACACAGAAATGAGGTTCAACCAAGGATGGATATAAAAAAAGAAGCTCTTAAAAAGCACGAAGAGTGGCAGGGTAAAATCGAAGTAATTTCAAGAACACCCGTAAAAAACAGAGAACAGCTTTCTCTTGCATACACCCCCGGAGTTGCAGAGCCGTGCCTTGAAATTCAAAAGGATATAACAAAGTCTTATGAATTGACAAGAAGGCACAACCTCGTTGCCGTTATTACAGACGGCTCGGCAGTTCTTGGGCTTGGTGATATAGGTCCTGAGGCAGGAATGCCGGTTATGGAGGGGAAATGTGCATTATTTAAGGAATTTGCAGATGTTGATGCATTTCCTCTGTGTATTAAGACACAGGATGTTGACGAGCTTGTGAGAACGATTTACCTGCTTTCCGGCAGCTTTGGAGGAATCAATCTGGAAGATATTGCTGCCCCCCGTTGCTTTGAGATTGAAAGACGGCTTAAGGAAATCTGTGATATACCTGTATTCCACGATGACCAGCACGGCACGGCAATCGTTGTTGCTGCAGCTCTTATCAATGCCCTTAAAGTTGTTAAAAAGGAACTCAGTAAAATTCGAGTTGTTATAAACGGAGCAGGAAGTGCAGGCACCGCTATCTGTATGCACCTTATGAAATTGGGTGTAAAAAACATTGTAATGGTCGACAGATTTGGTGTTATCTGTGAGGGGATGGACGGTCTGAGCGATGCACACAAGGAGCTTTCAAAAATTACAAACCCCGACCGAATTCAAGGTACACTTTCTGATGCAATGAATGGTGCTGATGTATTTATAGGTGTATCTGCCCCCAATATTGTGTCCAAGGAAATGGTAAGTACAATGGCAAAAGACTCAATTGTGTTCCCAATGGCAAATCCCGTACCTGAAATTCTTCCCGAGCTTGCAAAAGAAGGCGGTGCAGCAATTGTAGGTACAGGTCGTTCCGACTATCCCAACCAGATAAACAACGTAGTTGCATTCCCCGGAATTTTCAGAGGTGCGCTTAATGTAAGAGCAAGCGATATCAATGACGAAATGAAAACGGCAGCATCCTATGCCATTGCAGATCTTGTATCTGAGGATGAGCTTAATGCCGAGTATATCCTTCCAATGGCATTTGATGAAAGGATTGGAAAAACAGTTGCAAAAGCGGTAGCTGATGCAGCGATTAGAAGCGGAGTATCGAGGCTGTAATAAAACGATAAAAACGGTTATGTGAAAATTCACATAACCGTTTTTTGTTATCCGTTTTTAGAACAATCCTGTTATTTTACCGTCAGGCTCAACATCAATTTTTTCTGCCGCAGGTACTTTGGGAAGACCGGGCATTGTCATAATTTCACCTGTCAGTGCTACTATAAAGCCTGCACCTGCACTTACCTTTACATTACGGACTGTAACTGTAAAGACCTCGGGTGCACCCAATTTTGTCATATCGTCGGAAAAGCTGTACTGAGTTTTAGCCATACATACGGGCATATTGCTAAATCCAAGTTCCGTAAGTGTTTTAAGCTGTTTCTGTGCATTCTTGTCAAAGATTACACCGTCACCGCCGTAGATTTTCTTAACAATGGCTTCAATCTTTTCCTCGATAGAGAGGTTATCCTCGTAACAGAATGTAAAGTTGTTTTCTTCTTCACAAAGTCTTACAACCTCTTCTGCAAGCTCAATTCCGCCGTCGCCGCCCTTTGCCCATACATCAGAAAGGACAACATTTACGCCGAGCTTCTTACATTCGTCAATAATAACCTGTACTTCTTTATCGGTATCTGTGGGGAACTTATTGATTGCCACCACAGAGGGGATTTTGTAAACATCCTTGATATTGGAAACATGACGGAAAAGATTGGGAATACCGCGGAGAAGTGCCTCGGTATTTTCTTCGTTAAGCTCTGTCTTTGCCATACCGCCGTGCATCTTGAGAGCACGGATTGTTGCAACGATAACAACTGCAGAGGGCTTAAGACCTGCCATACGGCACTTGATGTCAAGGAATTTTTCAGCACCGAGGTCTGCACCGAAGCCTGCCTCTGTAATAGCGTAATCGCCAAGCTTCATTGCAAGCTTGGTAGCTGTCACGCTGTTACAACCGTGTGCAATATTTGCAAAGGGACCGCCATGTACAAATGCGGGAGTTCCCTCAAGCGTCTGCACAAGGTTTGGCTTGATTGCATCCTTGAGAAGTGCTGTCATTGCACCGTGTGCTTTAAGGTCTGCCGCTGTAACGGGCTTTTCGTCATAGGTGTAGCCTACAATGATTCTTCCGAGTCTTTCCTTAAGGTCGGAAAGAGAATTTGCAAGGCAAAGAACTGCCATTATTTCGGAAGCAACTGTGATGTCATAACCATCTTCACGGGGAACACCGTTAATTCTTCCGCCAAGACCGTCTGTCACAAAACGAAGCTGACGGTCGTTCATATCCACACATCTTTTCCATACTATTCTTCTGGGGTCGATGCCCAGGGAATTCCCCTGATAGATATGATTATCGAGCATAGCGGCAAGAAGATTGTTTGCCGCACCGATTGCGTGGAAGTCACCTGTGAAATGGAGGTTAATATCCTCCATAGGAACAACCTGTGCATAGCCTCCGCCTGCTGCACCGCCCTTGACACCGAACACGGGTCCTAAGGAAGGCTCACGGAGTGCTACAAGAACATTCTTGCCGATCTTTCTCATACCGTCGGCAAGACCTATTGTTGTTGTAGTCTTACCCTCGCCTGCAGGAGTGGGGTTTATAGCTGTTACAAGGATGAGCTTGCCATCCTTGTGTTCTTTTTCATCAAGAATTGAAAGGTCAATCTTTGCCTTATATTTGCCGTACTGTTCAAGATATTTATCGTCTACACCTGCAGTTTTTGCAATCTCGGTGATAGGCTTCATCTCAACAGACTGAGCAATTTCAATATCTGATTTATACATCAGAATCAGTCCTTTCCAACACTGGATTTAAGTGTTACGTCGTGGTAACCGCCCTCAACAATACTTGTTGCGGATACGAGGGTTATCTTGGCATTCTTCTGAAGCTCGGGGATTGTGAGCACACCGCAGTTACACATTGTGGAAGCAACCTTGTAAAGACTCTTTGCTACATTGTCCTGAAGTGAACCTGCATATACAACATAGGAGTCAACGCCTTCCTCGAAAGAAAGCTTTGCCTTACCGCCAAGGTCATAACGCTGCCAGTTACGGGCACGGTTACTGCCCTCGCCCCAGTATTCCTTAACATATGTTCCGTTGATGTTCAGCTTGGGAGTGGGGCTTTCATCAAAGCGTGCAAAGTATCTTCCCAGCATAAGGAAGTCAGCACCCATTGCAAGGGCAAGTGTCATATGATAGTCGTGAACTATACCGCCGTCTGAACAGATGGGGATATAGATACCTGTCTTTTCAAAATATTCGTCACGTGCTGCAGCAACTTCTATAACCGCAGTAGCCTGTCCGCGGCCGATACCCTTTGTTTCACGGGTGATACAGATAGAACCGCCACCGATACCAACCTTGATAAAGTCGGCACCTGCTTCTGCAAGGAACATAAATCCTTCACGGTCAACTACGTTACCTGCACCAACCTTTACATCATCACCGTATTTTTCACGGATGAATGCAATTGTCTTTGCCTGCCATGCTGTATAACCCTCGGAAGAGTCGATACAAAGAACATCGGCACCTGCTTCGATAAGTGCCGGAACTCTCTTTTCGTAGTCGAGAGTGTTGATACCTGCACCTACAAGATACCTCTTCTGGTCGTCAAGCACTTCGTTGGGATTGCTCTTATGCGTGGAGTAGTCCTTTCTGAATACGAAATACTTGAGCTCATTTTTAGAATTAATAATGGGAAGAGAATTAAGCTTGTTCTCCCAGATAATATCGTTAGCTTCCTTAAGAGTTGTATTTTCGGGAGCACAGATAAGCTTATCAAAAGGAGTCATAAAATCCTTAACCTTAACATCTGTAGACATTCTGCTTACACGGTAGTCACGGCTTGTAACAACGCCTAAAAGAACACCGTTAGCTGTTCCGTCCTCCGTAACAGCCATTGTGTTATGGCCTGTTTTCTGGAAAAGGTCAAGTACATCCAAGAGAGTATCATCGGGCTTAAGGTTGCTGTCACTTACAACAAAGCCTGCCTTATAACCCTTAACACGGGCAACCATAGCTGCCTCATCCTCAATAGACTGAGAACCGTAGATAAAGGAAATACCGCCTTCCTTAGCAAGTGCTATCGCCATAGTATCGTTTGATACAGACTGCATGATAGCAGATACCATAGGAATGTTAAGGCTGTATTTGGGCTGTTCACCCTTTTTATACTTAACAAGAGGTGTTTTAAGACTTACGTTTGCAGGAATACAGTCGGGACCGGTATAACCGGGCACGAGCAGATATTCGCTGAAGGTTCTTGAAGGTTCACTGAAGTAATATGCCATAGTTAAATCTCCCCCATAATAAATTTTTATAGTATTTTTGTTATTATACAACAATCTCAGCTGTTTTTCAAGATGCAAAATCACATTTTTCCGAAAAAACTGCAAACTTTTTTGTTTAAAATCACACTTGATTTAGAAGAATTTGTATATTAGAATATACTTGGAAACCGATCGCGTATTAGTAGTGGTTACAACATATTTACAATAATAATAAAAAATTCAAATCAAAGAGGTGTATTAATGAATATTTTTGATGTTTTGACACTAATCGGTGGCTTATGCTTATTCCTTTTCGGTATGACCGTTATGGGAGATGCACTGGAAAGAAGAGCCGGTGACAGTCTTAAAAAGATTCTCGCAAGGTTGACACAAAATAAAATAGCCGGGTTCTTAACGGGGCTTGGGGTAACAGCTGTTATTCAGAGTTCTTCCGCTACAACTGTTATGGTAGTCGGTTTTGTAAATTCCGGTATATTATCACTGAAACAATCTATCGGCGTTATAATGGGTGCAAATATCGGTACAACGGTAACTGCGTGGATACTGAGTCTGGGCGGAATATCAAGCGATAATATTTTTGTTCAGCTTTTGAAGCCCACATCCTTTACCCCCATTCTTGCTTTGATGGGAATAGCCTATATGATGATGGGTAAAACAAGCAAGAAAAAAGATACGGGGACAATTCTTCTGGGATTTGCAACATTGATGTTCGGTATGGATACAATGTCCTCTGCCGTGTCAGGGCTCAGGGATGTTCCTGCATTCCAGAATCTCTTCATTATGTTTAAAAACCCCGTTCTCGGCGTTCTTGCAGGTGCGATTCTCACCGCTGTTATCCAGTCCAGTTCTGCCTCTGTCGGTATACTTCAGGCTCTTTCCTCAACAGGTCAGGTTTCCTATGGTGCGGCTGTACCGATTATTATGGGACAGAATATCGGTACTTGTGTCACTGCACTTCTTTCGTCTTTCGGCACTAATAAAAACGCCAAACGTGCTGCTATTGTTCACTTGTCATTCAACGTATTAGGTACAATTATCTGGCTTGTAGTTTTCAGTATAATTTCCGCAATATTAAAGCCGGCAATTCTTAATGCTTCTGCATCATATCTTGGCATTGCAGTTGCTCACTCATTGTTCAACATCGGATGTACAGTAATTCTTCTTCCCATGTCCTCCCTTCTTGAAAAATTAGCAATAAAGCTTGTTCCCGAAACAAACAAGAAAGAAGAAATTGCAGAGCTTGATGAAAGACTTCTCGTAACTCCTCCCATTGCGTTGGAGCGTTGTCACGAGCTTGTCTGCGAAATGGCAGAATCTTCCGTTACTGCACTCAAAAAAGGTTTAAATATGCTTACTGCATATGACTCTGCTGTTGCAGAAGAAATCCGTAGTTCCGAGGAAAAAGCAGACCATTACGAGGATATTTTGGGAACGTATTTGGTTAAGCTGAGTCGTTATCAGGTCAGCGACAGCGACAGTTCAGAGATTTCCAAGCTACTCAAGGCAATTGGTGATTTTGAAAGAATTTCCGACCACAGCGTAAACCTGCTTGAATCATCGGAAGAGCTTCGGGAAAAAGATATGCAATTTACTCCCGATGCGAAAAAGGAGCTTGAAGTTCTGTGTGGTGCAGTATCCGAAATCCTGACTCTTTCATATAATGCATTTGTCAATGGAGATTTGAACAGTGCCCGTGATGTAGAGCCCCTGGAACAGGTTATTGACGGACTGAAAACAAAGCTGAGAAACGGTCATATCAAACGTCTTAAGGACGGAGAATGTTCCATAGAGATGGGATTTGTATGGTCTGACTTGATAACCAATCTCGAAAGAACAGCAGACCATTGTTCAAATATAGCCGCTTGCGTGATTGATGCATCGGAAAATAATATGAACGTTCACCAGTCCGTCCGTGATATGAAAGAAAATAACGATTACTTCAATTCCAAATTTGCTTATTATACTGAAAAATATGCGTTATAACAATAAAGATAGCAGACACTAAAAAACAGTGTCTGCTATCTTTATCTATTCACAGTAAAGTGAAATTCTCTCTTGTTTGTCAACATCTACAAGCCCTTGGGTTGTCATTTTTATTGACGGAATTACAGAAAGGCTTACAAACGCCATGTTCATAAATGGTTCGATTTCTTCCGATACACCTAAGCTATATACGGCTTTTCGTACATTTTCATTTGCCTTGGCTATTTTCTCTCCCGAAAGATCAGTCATAAGTCCGGCGATAGGAAGTGACATTTCTGCAATTATCTTTCCGTTTTCCACAACTACATTACCGCCAAATTTACGGATATAATTTGCCGCAATCACCATATCGCTGTCGTTTGTGCCGATAACAATGATGTTGTGGGAGTCGTGGGACACAGACGATGCCATTGCACCGCGTTTCATACCTATTCCGTTTATAAAACCAAGTCCGATATGTCCTGTATTCTTATGCCTCTCAATTACAGCAAGCTTCAGGATATCACTTTTGGTATCAATGCCGTTATTTTCGTTCCAATTAATTTCGGTTATCTTTTCCTTTGTTATAAGCTGACCGGGGATTATCTCTATAACGCGACATCTCTTTCCCTTTTCCTCAATATGGAAATCAGAGAGGGAAAGCTCTTTCATATGGAATGAATTCAGCACGGTTTTTTGAAGGTCTTCCCTTACCACTGGAGCATTAAACTTTACTGTTTTCTTGTGGGAAACGACCTTTTCACCACCCGAGTAAACATCTTCTATATCAACCGTATCAAGGTCATTAAGAATCAGCAAATCCGCTCTGTATCCGGGTGCGACGGCACCTACATAACGAATACCGAAATGTTCAGCAGCCTGCAAAGTAGCCATTCTGATTGCTTTAATCGGAGATTTTCCGTTCTTCACCGCAAGACGAATGATGTTATCTATGTGTCCCTCGTTCATTAAATCCGCAGGATGCCTGTCGTCCGTTACAAGGAGACATCTGCGGTTGTAGGGTTCTTCAAAGAGCGGGAGCAGGTCCACAAGGTTTCTTGCCGCTGTGCCTTGTCGTATCATAACTTTCTGCCCTTTTCTGATTTTTTCAAGAGCTTCATTTATGTCGGAACATTCGTGGTCACTGCTGATACCTGCCGACACATACTTATCAAGGTCTTTCCCTGACAGGAAAGGAGCGTGTCCGTCCACTGTTTTCCCCTGCTTTATGGCATCATTTATTTTTGCCCACACAGATTTATCTCCGAAAATTACACCTGGGTAGTTCATCATTTCCGCAAGGCCCACAACACGGGGATTTTTATATAATGGTTTTATATCTTCTGCACACAAGTCTGCCCCCGATTCGTCAAAAGGGGTAGCAGGCACGCACGAGGGAAGCATAAAGTACACATTCATTGGGAGTCCCTGACTTGCTTCAAGCATATACTCTATGCCCTTGACTCCGCATACATTTGCGATTTCGTGGGGGTCTGCCACTATTGCTGTTGTACCGTGGGGCAGGCAGAGTTTTGCAAGTTCCGTCGGGGTAAGCATGGTGCTTTCGATATGAATATGCCCGTCAATAAAGCCGGGACAGATATACTTACCCTTTACA
>JAZUPX010000102.1:0-4149 GCA_045605405.1 Clostridia bacterium | reverse complement strand
CCCGAAAACAACTCCGGGATAGTTCATCATTTCCGCAAGCCCTGCGACACGGGGATTTTCATACAGCGACTTTATGTCATCTGCACCTAAAACTGCTCCCGATTCATCAAAAGGGGTGGCAGGCACACAGGAGGGAAGCATAAAATACACATTCATAGGGATTCCGGAACTTACCTCAAGCATATACTCTATGCCCTTGACTCCGCATACATTTGCAATTTCGTGGGGGTCTGCTACAATTGCCGTTGTACCGTGGGGCAGGCAGAGTTTTGCAAGTTCCGTCGGGGTAAGCATGGTGCTTTCGATATGAATATGCCCGTCAATAAAGCCGGGACAGATATACTTACCCTTTACATCCTCTACCACGTCGGCTTCCTCGGAGGTATATGGTCCTACACCGATAATTTTACCGTCTTCTATAAGGACATTTGCCTTTTCCATTTCATCGGTGAAAACATTTATAACTGTTCCGCCATAGAGCAATTTTTTCATAATCCACCAATCCCCTTTTTTATATTTTCATTATCTATTCTATTATAAAACTTCGGCGTTGTTATTGCAAGTTTTTAACCGAAAAAAGTATTGTTTTATTCAATACACCTTTTGTCAAACAGCTTCACAAGGAGAAGACGTACTTATTCCTGCAGGTAAATTGGAGGATAGAAAAGAAATTTTCAGCTAAAGAATTATCATATAAATTTCCTGTCCTTTACATTGACGGCGTAATTTGGTGAAAGAGAGAAAATCCTGCATTAATTTATTTACTATTTCCAGTGATTTAATTGTTGATAATAGTTATGTGGATACCATAGTGGAGAATTTCACAAAAAAAGCATTATGGATGTTCACAAAATAAAAAAGGTATTTTTTATAAAAATTAAATAAATGTAGAATCCAAAAAAGTGTGGGTATAAGCATACTTAAAAGTAGCTGTTGTATATAAAAACTGTAAATTTGTATTTATTTTATTGCATTATTACGAGCAGATTTTCCCGTTTCTGTCCTGAAAACACGGAGGAAATAGCTGTAGTCGTCAAATCCGCTCTCCGCCGCCACTCTCCACAGAGGCTTATCCGGATTTTTGCGGATGTTCTCCTCCGCCACCTGAATTCTCCGTTTGCGGATATACTTTGCTATTCCGTCTGGCATATAAAGTCTGGTTTCAGCATACAGTTTTGCCTTGGATATGGCAAATACCTTGCACAAGGTTGAAACCGACAGGTCTTTTGAAAGGTTTTTATCAATATAGTCGCTGATTTTCATCCCCAGGGGACTGTCCGACAAATACACAAACCCCTTGTAAACTATGTACAGGGTAAGGGCGTTTATTATCTCTAAGGTATCCTCAATTTTACTTTTGGAGAAATACTTTATCTTTTTGAGATTTTCCTCTATTTCTTTTTCACAGAGTCCGTAGTCCCTGCAGTTTTCCTTTACATCGGCTGTGAATTTTTCACGGTCCTTTTCATTTGTTATCTGTCCGTAAACAACATAGCCTATAACAAATCCGTCAACCTCAAGTGGGGAAATAACCTCAGTAAGTCCTGCGTGGCATTTGTAAACAATGGTTTTTTTCTGTACCTCGCACTTATGACAAAGGTTTGCCGTACAGTCGTCGCATTTCTGAAAAAGTGACGGCTTGCGCTCAAATAATTTACAAAAAGCACTGTTTTCTTTAGGATAGGAAAGCACTTCCTTAAAGTTATTATCGTAGATTGCAATCTTTATTCCCGCTAAATTGTAGAAAGCCTTTATAAGACCGAGCATATGCTCGGATGCAATATTAAATATCATATTATCACCAATTCAATTGTAGCATATCTTTGTAAAAATATCTATACAAATTTACACTTTTTTTGCACAAAAAGTATTTCGTTTTTTTTCACTGTATGGTATCATAAAAATTGGAGGGGATTCCTATGAAAAAATTTACTAAATACTCTTTTGATAATGTATGGCGGATTGCCTTTTCTGGTGGCGAGGCTGAGGGTGAATTTACCCACAGCGACCAAGAAGCCTGCCTTACGGGAGAAAACTTTGTATTAAAAACAACTATTACCGAGAAGTTCGGTGTTTCCGTCCGTCGGGACAGCTTTACAAACACATCCAACAAATCTATACATATAACTGCACTTCGCAGCCGTTTCCTGCTTCAGCGAAGCGAGTATGAGTTCTACACCCAGTACAACGCCTGGCAGGCTGAGAGTCAGGGCAAATGGGTTACTTCGCCTACCGGTGTGATTGCATACTCCAACAGCACAAGAACGACTATGGGTGCTGCTCCTTTCCTCGGAATATGGAACAATCAGACAAGCCGAGGATGGGCTTTTCATCTTATCCCTGACGGCAGCTGGCGTATAGATGCATCCTATATAAGCCTTGGAGGAAAGAATGGCTGGCTCCTCATTGATATGGGTATTGACGCCGATAATCTCTGTCTGTGCGTAAACCCCGGAGAAACTTTCCATCTCCCCGAAATATGGTATTACGAAATCAAGGATAAGCTGAGTATGGATTCTTACAAGCTCCATCGCTACTCCCTCGACCGCTACCCCAGAAAGCAAATGCCCGTAGTTTACAATACGTGGCTTTACAAGTTTGACAGGTTTGATTTCGATAATATTATAAAACAGGTTCCCGTTGCGGCAAAGTTGGGTTGCGAATACTTTACAATTGATGCAGGATGGTTTGGTCACGGTCCACATTGGGTTAAGCAAATAGGCGACTGGAATGAAAATATGATAAGCGGATTTATCGGAAAAACAATTGACATTGCCAACGAAGTCCGCAAATGCGGTATGAAATTCGGTCTGTGGGTTGAGCCTACCCGTGCAGTTGAAGGCTCCGTTGCGGCAGCAAAGCACAGCGAATATTTCCTGAAAAGCGGAAAAAACTATTTCCTTGACTTTGCAAATCCCGATGCAGTCCGTTACATAACCGATATAATTGACAATCTGATTGAAAAGTATGGTATTGAGTACTTTAAATTCGATAACAATGCTGACCTTAATTTTGATTTGCATAAGTCAGGTTTTACCGAATATTACAAGGGTTATAACGCATTTATCAAGCGTATGAGGGAGAAATATCCCCACATTTATTTCCAAGGATGTGCATCAGGGGGACAGATGCTTGACCTTTCTATGCTGCGTAACTACGACAGCCTGTGGCCTACCGATAATCAAGGCGTGTACTTTGGTACAAGACTTTTGAAAGACACCATTCGCAGAATGCCTTCCCAGATGATTGACCGCTGGGCGGTTATAACATCTATGAAAAACCTCTCTACATACACGGCAGATGATACAGAGCATATCATCTCCACTGGGGATGCTACCTGTGACTATGTAGAGGGTGTACAACTCAGTTATCTCAAGGGATTTTTATCAGGGGGACCACTTGGTTTCAGTTGCGACCTTACTGCTCTTTCTGAGGAAACCTTTGAAAGTCTCAAAGAGCATATTGAAGCTTTCAAGAAAGAAAGAAGTTTCTTTATGACCGCCGAGTGCAGAGTCCTTGCCGATACGAAAACTTTAACAGCACTTCAGTACAGCTACAACAACCTTGCAAAGAGTGTTATTCAGGTATTTACCTCCGACCTTGGTCAAGAGGGGCTTTATGTGTATCCTGTTCTTAATAATGGTAAGATATATGTTCTTGACAATGGAGAGAAAATGTCCGCGGAAGAAATTTTGGAAAACGGTCTTTATATCCCTCTTACGGGAAGCTATCATATGAATAGGGTAACCTTAATAGAGGAGTAATAACATTTGTTACTTTCTAACAATAAATGGTTATACTAGGTCAAATATACTTAATTGGTCTGACTATTTATCCTTTTTAAATTTACTTGTTTTAATATCCTCCGATTGTATTTTTTAGTTTTGACTGGCAGGCCAATCTATATTATATACAATCGGAGTTTTTACGTTTATTATCACCGGCAAAACCCATTATACAACAAAACTGACTCCGCTTGAAAAACGAAGTCAGTATATTTTAAACTTCCAATTATTTAACTACGCCTTTTTTAAGAATTACATTGGCGTAAAGAGCCGATTCACCCGTCATTACAACGGCATAGGCAGTCTTTGCTCTCTCATAAAAAGCAAAGCGTTCAATCTGCTCTATCTCTTCATCGGTATGGGG
>JAZUPX010000101.1:0-4311 GCA_045605405.1 Clostridia bacterium | reverse complement strand
AAATCCACGTTTTTAAGATTTTTGAAGCCCTCTCTTTCTCCTAAGGGGGAGAAAACAGGAAAAATCCTTTTCACAGGTGAGGATATTACTCTTCTTGATAGCCGTACCCAAGCCGAAAAAATTGGCTTTATTATGCAATCTCCCGACAACCAAATTGTGACGGATAAGGTGTGGCACGAGCTGGCATTCGGTCTTGAAAGCATTGGAGCAGATAATTCGGAAATACGGGCAAAAGTTGCTGAAATGGCGTCATTTTTCGGTATAGAGGAGTGGTTTCATAAAAAGACAACCGACCTTTCTGGAGGACAAAAACAGCTTTTAAACCTTGCCTCCGTTATGGTTATGCAGCCGGATGTTTTGATTCTTGACGAGCCTACAAGTCAGCTTGACCCTATTGCCTCGGGAGAATTTTTGAATGCCCTTTCAAAAATTAACAGAGAGCTTGGCGTAACTGTCATAATTTCCGAGCATCATCTTGAGGAGGTGCTTGCACTTTCAGACCGTGTAATTCTGCTTGACAAGGGCAGAGTAAGTTATAACGGCAAACCTTGTGAGCTTTCAAAAAAACTGAAAGATTCCAAGGACAGTATGCTTCTTCAAATGCCTGTTGCAATGCGTGTTTTCTCAGCATTGACAGATGAAAACATATCTCCCGTAACGGTGCGTGAGGGAAAGGAGTTTCTCCGTGTTTATGCAAAAGATAATTCGTTTACACCCAAGACAGCGGAAAGGAAAGAAAGAAACAGCGAAACTATTCTTTCCGTAAAGGATGTTTGTTTCAGGTATGAAAAGAATTTGCCCGATGTGGTAAGGACACTTGAATTTACCGTGTCAAAAGGTGAATTTTATACAATTCTCGGCGGAAACGGCAGCGGAAAAACAACAACACTTTCTCTGTTGTGCGGAATAAATGAGCCGTACAGAGGTAGAATCGAATGGCACGGAAATCCATCAATAGGTTTACTTCCACAGAATCCCCAAACGGTTTTCGTGGAAAAAACCGTTGAAAAGGACCTTTGGGAAATGCTTTCGGATATTGATATTCCCAATGAAGAAAAAAAACAGCTCTTTGACGAAACGGTGAAGATGTGTGAACTGGAAAATTTGAAAAACCGACATCCCTACGACCTTTCGGGTGGAGAAATGCAGAGGGCGGCACTTGCAAAGGTGCTTCTTAAAAACCCCGATGTTATTCTTTTTGATGAGCCTACAAGGGGTATGGATGCCCGTTTTAAGGAAAAACTTGCAGAAATACTTAAAAAACTGCAGGAAAAAGGTGTTACGGTAATTGCGGTGTCGCACGATATAGAATTTTGTGCAAAATACGCCGACCGATGTGCAATGTTTTTTGACGGAAATATTGTGAGCGAGGATGTCCCGTCAGTATTTTTCGGTGGGAAGAGCTTTTACACAACTGCAGCAAACCGTATGTCACGAGGAATTATTGACAATATGATAACAGCCGAGGATATTATTTCCGCTTTCGGGAAAAGGGAAGAGTATGATAAACTCCCCCCCAAGAAAAAGGAGGAGCAACCGACTCATACAGTAACTCCGCCCGAAAGGAAACAGAAAAAATCCCCCGTAAGGAAAAGCAATATTCTCCTTTGTCTTTTTACAGTTCTGATACTTATGCCTTTTACGGCATTTGCAGGAATGTATTTGCTTGAGGATAAAAAATACTACTTTATAAGTCTACTTCTTATAATAGAGGCAATGATACCCTTTGCCGTATCTTTTGAAAGACGGAAAGCCTCTTCAAGAGAACTTGTTGTCATAAGCGTATTGTGTGCCATTGCCGTTGCAGGAAGAATAGCCTTTTTTATGATTCCGCTCTTCAAACCCATTGCAGCAGTTGTCATAGTGACGGGAATTGCATTCGGTGCGGAAACGGGATTCCTTACGGGTGCGGTAAGTGCCTTTGTATCCAATTTCTATTTCGGGCAGGGACCGTGGACACCGTGGCAGATGTTTGCCCTTGCAATGACGGGATTTCTCGCAGGACTTATTTTCCATAAATGGAAATTTGAGAAAAACCGTGTTATAATGTGCTTCTTCGGGTTTGTGGCGGCAACTGTTGTTTATGGCCCTATATCGGATTTAAGTGCTCTCGCAGGGGTAAATACCCCCACTTGGGAATATATGCTTACGGTGTGGGGGTTGGGGATGCCCTTTAACCTCGTACACGGACTTTCAACGGCATTTTTC
The DNA here is from genome assembly GCA_045605405.1 of Clostridia bacterium. Lineage (GTDB taxonomy): Bacteria > Bacillota > Clostridia > UMGS1883 > UMGS1883 > UMGS1883. Next base: position 2,103 of record JAZUPX010000101.1, on the reverse strand, counting down.
CTTTTTGTAATTGGGCGCGCGCTTCTTGAAAAGCTTGAAAGAATAAAAACAAAGTATAGCTTATAAACGATTAGATATACTGAATTTTCTGATGGCTATTTGAAAAGTTGACAAAATGCATTAAATGTGATATGATTCAGTAATTAAAATTGTAAAATGTAACAGCAACTTGTAAAGACAAAGGAAAATTTTTATGAAGAACAATTGTTTAAAAAAATTACCTGAGTTATTGAAAAAAGAAAATTTAAAATTGCCTTCTGTAAAGTTTTGTCTGAAGGCAGTTTTCTATACTGTGCTTACTGTTATGCCCTTTCTGCTGATGGATTTTTTCATAAGAATTCTGGCAAAGGACGTAAGGTATTTTCAAGCTACAATGGTTTTGCCCAATATTTTATTTACGGTATTGTGGATAAGCTTGCTTTCAATTATTCCGCGGTGCTTTAAAGGGGAGCTTGGCAGAATTATATATGCGGTATTTTTCCTTGTATTCTTTTCTGCATTTGTGGCTAATTCCATATACTATCCCTACACCGAATTCTTTTTCGGCTTTAATTTGTTGCAGTCCGCACAAGAGGGCAGTGCATACATAGGTGATGTTGTGAAAAACACGGACACCTTAACGGTTTTAAAGTGTCTGTTGGTTTTGGCTGTCGGCTTTTTAGCGATATTTAAGTTCCCCAAATCGAAAAGCACAAAATGGAAAAGTATGATACTGTTTTTGGCTGTATTCTCCACTATTTATACAACAGTTCCAGGACTTTTGGGACAGGCAAATAAGTCCCTGAAATGGGACACATGGAGAAATCCCCGAAATGTTTATGACAGTTTCAGCGACCAGAACAAGAATATGAAAATCTGTGGACTGTTTGAATATACCGTAAGGGATTTTTATATAACATTTTTGATGGCAGACGGCGAACAAAATCCAGACGAGTTGGAACTTTTGGAAAATACATACAGCGAGCAGACAGCACATAAAAAGAATAAATATACAGGATTCTTTAAGGGTAAAAATGTTATTTTCATTCAGCTTGAGGGAATGGATAGCTGGCTTATCACCCCTGAGGACACCCCAAATCTTTACGGAATGCTTAACAATTCCCTTGTGTTTAACAATCACTATTCCTACTACACGGGCGGCGGCTCAACCTTTAATTCAGAGCTTGCCGTTTCAACAGGTTATATAACTCCTGTTTCTTACACAAAGAATCCGTATTCTTTCACAGGAAACACATTTCTCTATTCTCTTCCCAGACAGCTCAAGAATGCCGGCTATTCGGCAAATGCCTTTCATATGAATACGGGAGAATATTACACCCGTGATATAAACTACAAGAATTGGGGATATGATGACTATTACAGCCTGTTGGACGACGGCAACTATGAGGATGCATCATATCAGCTTGACAGAGAGCTTATTCTCAACGAGTTTTTCTACGAAAAAATGTTCAAGCAAGACTCCAAATTTATGCATTATATAATAACATATACTCCCCATACTCCCTTCAGTATTAACAGCGAAACGGCAAAGCTCATTTTGGCTGAATTGGAGGGGCAGGAGGGAGAAACTCCCGTTGTGGCCGAGCCTCAGCCTCAGGCAGAAGAACCTGCATCGGAGGGTGAAGCAGTTGAAGAGGGGGAAGAAGTTGAGCCTCAGGTAAGCGAGGAAGAGGTTGCACGGCTTTTTGCAAGTGAAACCGACAAAATGATGGGACTTCTGCTTCAGGCATTAAAGGATAACGGACTTTTGAGAAATACGATTATCGTAGCATATGCAGACCATTATCTTTATACCCTCAACGACAAAACCATACTTGACCAATATAAAACCACAGAGAATAACCTTATAAATCAGACTCCGTTTTTCATCTGGAGCAGCGGTATGAGAAGAAGAGATTTTGACAAGGTTAATTCCCAGATTGATATATTACCCACGGTCCTCAATTTGCTGGGAATAAAGTACAACGACGAGTGGTATATAGGCAGGGATATTATGGACCCCGATTATCAGGGCTACGTATTTTTCAGCGACCGTTCGTGGTACGATGGGGTTAACTATGTTGAAAACGGGGTTGTTACAAATAAAGTCGGAGGCCAAGCGGT
>JAZUPX010000100.1:0-6637 GCA_045605405.1 Clostridia bacterium | reverse complement strand
TTTTGTGGGGGTACAAATGCCGTGCTTGCTAATACTTAATTCAGCGAAAAAGAAGGTCTTTATATAATATTTCTTCTGCTGAGTGACGAATGTTGTTCATAGCACTAACCCAAGCCATTTGGTCTTTTGCTTTGAGTTCTTCGGTAATACCTTGTTTGACCGCCATATCTTTTATGAGCCTATCAACCATTTCCTTTGCGGATGTGTCAATTTCTTCGAGATATGCAAGCCAAGTTCCGTTGAGCATTTTCATTGAGTAAAAAGCAGGGCGATTTTCTTTAATAAATATTGAGTGCAGTTTCCCGTACCTACCAATGTTGTAAGTCCCTTCGGGAGCCTTTAAGCTTGGAATGTAGTAATCACCGTTTCTTACATACTCAATTCCGTTTTCAATGATTTTTTCTTTCATAGTGTATACCTCCTTTGTTTTGATGTCTACATTTTATCAGAAGGAAATTATTTTGACGAATGTACGGATAAAAAAGCATAAGAAAAAGAGATAAAACTTTTTACAGTCTTATCTCTTACTTCTTGACCTCGCAATGCTCGTTATACTATTTTCGGTAACTGTCCTTAACAGTACGCAGCATTATCTGGCGTCTTTTTTTTATGTATAAGAAATTTGAAAATTTTTCTAAAAAAGTATTGACAGCGAACAAATGTTCTGTTATATTATAAATACAAGCGAACAAATGTTTGGAGGTTTAACATATGAAAACAAGCAGCAAACTCAGAAGATTACAGAGAATAAGAAAACTTCGTCGTCAGCGCAGAACATTTTTTACCGTTGTAATGGTGATTGTTCTTATGATAGCACATTCCGCTTTTTCAAAGTCTGATTTATCAGATGACAGATACAGTGTGGAGTCTGTAAGAGTTATATCGGGTGATACATTATGGACTATTGCGGCAGAATACAAGCCGGAGGCAAAAGACCTTCGTGAATTTGTATATGAAATAGCTGATAATAACGGCATATCCGATTGTAATATTTATTGCGGGCAGATTATAAATGTTCCCGTCGTTAAATAATTTAAAAGGTGGTTTTCCTAAATGAAAATCACCTTTTTTACTGTTTGATATTGCGATAATAAATTGTTTTTGGTATAATCAAATATATCGTTCGAAAGGAAAAATGACATGATTACCGAAAATAAGCTTCTTGAACAGATAAGCGTTTTTAAAGTCCCTGATAAAACCCCTGTTATTGTACACTCTTCTTTAAAATCTATCGGTTGTATTGACGGTGGGGCAGAAACACTTCTTTCCGCTCTCAGGAAACATTTTTGTAAAAATGGAGGGCTTTTGTGCATCCCAACACATACGTGGGACAGTTTAGTTCTGGATTTGACTTCTCCGAAAAGTAATATTGGTGCGCTTCCTACTGTGGCTGCCTGCCATCCCGACGGGACAAGGAGTCTTCATCCCACACATTCGATTACCGTTTTTGGTGAGGGAGCAGATAAGTTTGTTGCAAATGAAATTTTTTCTGATACCCCAACTAATCCAGACGGTTGTTACGGGAACATTTACAAGCAAAACGGATATGTTCTTTTGATTGGCGTTGACCAGCGAAAAAATACGCTTATTCATTGCTTTGAAGAAATGCTGAGTGTTAAAGGCAGACTTACAGAGGATAAAATTGAAACAACTATTATTCATAAAGACGGCAGAAAAGAAAAACGGATGCTGTATTGGTTTGATGAACGTGTAATTCCCGATGTGTCAGCATTCTTTGATAAGTTTGAGCCTGCGTTCAGACATTACGGATGTATAATTGATGGTAAACTCGGAAATGCTGATGTTCAGCTTTGTAGTGCCCGTAAAATGAAAGAGGTTATGGATATTATTTATAAAAGAGCAAACGGAAAAGAGCTTCTTTCGGATAATACCCCGTTAGATGAAGTGTTGTATATATAATGGAGGAAATTGTTATGGCAAATAAATGTGTACTTGATGAAACAAAAATATGTACAGATTGCGGTGAGTGTGACAAGTGCGACCTTGAACCCGATAAATTGTGTAATAATTGCGGTAAATGTATCGGTCTTGATGCTGATAGCCGTGCTATTGAAATAGAGGATGTAATCCTTAAAAACTAACAACATTTTGTGGATTTTCTTTTGTTTTTATTGCGTAATCACAATTTGTGTGGTATAATATAGGGTAATATATTGTGTTATGGGAGCGTTTTTATGGAAACTGTAAATATTTTAGGTGTTCACGTAAATAAATATACTATGGAGGAGGCAGTGGAGAAGGCTTCTTCCTTGATGAAAACTGAGAATCTCAGTATGATTTTCACTCCCAACTCCGAAATTATTTTATACGCTTCAAATAACCCCGAGTTTGCAGAAGTTCTGAATAAAGGAGATATGGTAATTCCTGACGGAATTGGTGTGGTTTACGGTGCAAAAATCCTGAAGAATCCCATAAAAGAAAGAGTTGCAGGGTATGACTTGGTTTGTAACCTGCTTCCGATTATGGCAGAAAAGGGACAATCGGTTTATCTCCTGGGAGCAAAGCCAGGTGTTGCGGAAAAAGCGGCAGAAACTCTTCTTGCAAAACATCCCGGACTTGTTATCGCAGGAACACATGACGGATACTTTAAAGATGATGAGGAAGTAATTGCCGACATAAATAAATGTGTTCCTGATTTCCTTATGGTGTGTCTTGGTTTCCCAAAACAGGAAAATTGGATATACAATAACCGTGAAAAACTTAATGCAAAGCTTGCGATTGGTGCAGGAGGTTGTCTTGATGTTTTTGCAGGTACAGTACAGCGTGCTCCCGAGTTTTATTGCAATCACGGTATAGAGTGGCTTTACAGACTTGTAAAGCAACCCACCAGATTTGTACGAATGCTTTCTCTTCCAAAATTTGGACTTAAGGTTTTGTTTAAAGGGAGAAAATACAAATAATTATTGAAGGTGTTTAAATGCTTGAATTCAGAAGCATAAATGCAAACGATTTTGAAAAATTCAATAAATATAGAATGCTTGATAAAACAAACGCTTCTGAGGGTGCATTTGCAACCATGTTTATATGGAACAGATACTACAATCTCGAGGTAGCAGAAAACGGTGAATTTCTTTTTCTGCGTTTTAATATAAAAAACAAGGCTCCCTCTTACTTTTTCCCTATAGGAAAAGGAAATCTTGAAAAAGCAATAGACGAACTTTCAAAATATGCTTCCTTAAAAGGCGAGAGGTTAGCATTCCGACTGGTGTCCCATGAAAACGCAGAAAAGTTAAAACAGATAGATGGCAAGCAATTTGAATTCACAGAGGAAAGAGATTGCTTTGACTATATGTATTTAACAGAAAAAATGATTTCATTGTCTGGGAAAAAGCTTCATTCTAAAAGAAATCATTTGAACTACTTTTTGGATAATTACGACTACGAATATATAGAGGTAATTGAGCCGTCCTTTTTGAACGAATGTGCAAATAAAGCATATGAATGGGTAAGAGCAAAAACGAAAAATAAAAATCCGTTTGAAATGGGGGCAATGGAAAGCTATTTCAGATACTATTTCCGTTTCAATCAGAAAGGTGCGGCAATAATAGTTAACGGTGAGATTGTCGCAATGTCTTTTGGAGAAAAGCTCAGTGATGATACAGCACTTATTCAGGTTGAACTTGCAGACGAAAATTATCGCGGAAGTTATCAGGTGATAAACAGATTTTTCTGTGAAAATGCATGGAAAGATTTAAAATATGTTAACCGAGAAGAGGATATGGGAATTGAGGGGCTAAGGCGTGCAAAAGAGAGCTATCAGCCTGAATTCCTTGTTGAGAAATTCTATATAGAGGAGAGAATGTGAATGGTATATATGTTTTTAGCTGACGGATTTGAAGAGGTTGAGGCACTTGCTCCTCTCGATATTCTCCGCCGTGCAGGTGTAGAGGTTGTTACTCTCGGTGTTACGGGAGAATATATTAATGGCGCACACGGTATTGTAGTAAAAGCGGACAAGCCCCTTTCATCTGCTGTAAAGGAAAATATAGATGCAGTTATTCTTCCCGGTGGATTAGGTGGTACAAATAATATGGATGCAAGTGACGAGGTAAAGTCCCTTGTACAGTATGCAGCAGATAATAATAAGCTTGTATGCGCTATCTGTGCGGCTCCCTCAATTCTTGGGAAAATGGGACTTCTTGCAGGAAAAGAAGCTACTTGCTACCCAGGATTTGAGGATACATTTACAGGCGGTAAATACGTAAAACAATCAGTTGTAAAGTGCAACAACTTTATAACCTCTGACGGTATGGGCAGTGCTTATAAATTCGGCTTTGAAATCACCTCAGCACTTTGCGGAAATGATGTAGCTGAAAAAATCAAAGAACAGATTCAATATTAAGGAGCATTATGGAACAGAATTTTTTAGATGAGCTTATCCCCGACAGAGGGGAATTTCTCACAGAGCTAAGAAGAAAATCGGCTTTAGAGGAAAGCTATGCGCCTATTGTGCAAAAATCCACCGAACAGCTTATTGTTACATTGCTTAAGCTTATAAAGCCCCAAAGGGTGCTGGAGGTTGGGACGGCAGTAGGGTACAGCGCAATTCTTATGGCTGATAATCTGCCTGAAGACAGCACAATCGTTACAATAGAACGATACAAGAAACACGCAGATATTGCCGTAGACAATGTGTTTGCGTCAGGATATGAAAAGAAGATAAAGGTCATAGAGGGTGAAGCGGCTGAGGTACTTCATTGGCTTGACGGAAGCTTAGATTTCATTTTTCTTGATGCTGCAAAGGGGCAGTATATAGAATTTCTTCCCGATATTCTGAGGCTTTTGAAATCCGGCGGTGTGCTTCTTTCTGATAACATACTCTATCACGGGATGGTAGAGGATGAGGAGAAGGTTGAACGCAGAAAGATAACGATTGTAAAAAGATTACATATGTATCTTGAGGAAATTATGTCAAACGAAAAATTGACAACCTCAATAATTCCCATAGGCGACGGTGTCGCTCTATCAGTAAAAAAATGAAGGGATAGTAACTATGCAAAAGGTTGAACTGCTGGCACCTGCCGGTAATTTATACAAACTTAAAATAGCTCTTAAATACGGTGCAGATGCCGTTTATATCGGCGGAGAATGTTTTTCCCTCCGAACAGCGGCAGATAACTTTACTCCCGAAGAAATGAGTGAGGGAATAGAATTTGCCCATAAAATGGGGAAGAAGGTTTATATTACCGCTAATATTATTCCCCACAACCGTGATTTAAAAGAAATGGAAGCATACTTTAAAGAAATTGCCGATATGGGTGCAGATGCAGTAATTATTTCAGATTTAGGTGCTTTCAATATTTGCAGAAAAGTAGCACCCGACCTTGAAATACATATCAGCACTCAGGCGAACAATACAAACTATGCAACCGTTCAGTCATGGCACGAAATGGGTGCAAAAAGAGTAGTGCTTGCTCGTGAAATGACTCTCTCTGAAGTTCGTGAAATCCGTGATAATATCAGTAATGATTGCGAACTGGAAGCGTTTATCCACGGAGCAATGTGTGTTTCCTATTCGGGCAGATGTCTTCTCAGTAACTATATGACAGCCCGTGACAGTAATTACGGTGCCTGCTCACATCCTTGCCGTTGGAACTATGCACTTATGGAAGAAAAACGTCCCGGTGAATTTCTCCCCGTTTATGAGAATGAGCGCGGAACTTTCATTATGAATTCCAAGGATTTGTGTATGATTGAGCATATTCCCGAGATAATCAGCAGCGGAGTTTACTCACTTAAGATAGAGGGCAGGGTAAAAAGCGAATATTATGTAGCAACAATAATTGCCGCATACAGAAAGGCTATTGATGCTTATTATGAAGACCCTGCAGGGTACGAATTTAATCCCGTGTGGCTTGATGAGGTTAAGAAAGTAAGCCACCGTGATTATTACACGGGGTTCTTCTTTGGTATCCCCGATACGGGTGCACAGATTTACGGTTCAAGCTCCTATATCAGAACTTGTGATATTATAGGTATTGTTCTTGATTATGATGAAGAAACAGGTCTTGCAAAAGTAACACAGAGAAACCGCTTCTTCCTCGGTGACGAGATAGAAATAATACAGCCGGGAAAAGACTTTACCACTCAAAAGGTAGAAGTTTTAAAGGATGAAAATATGAATAATATTGAGGTTGCAAATCACGCGGCAATGACTCTTTATATAAAGACAGATGTTCCTGTGGTAAAGGACGCAATGCTCAGAAAGAAAGCAGAGTGATACCATGCGTATTCTCGGAATTGACCCTGGTATTGCCATAGTCGGATACGGGGTTGTGGATAAAGAGGGAAACCGTTACAAAACCATAGCGTATGATGCGGTTACGACTAAAGCGCATACCCCTCTTGAGGATAGACTTGAAAAGGTTTATAACGGTGTTTGCGAAATTATAAAAGAGTATAAACCCGATGCAATGAGTATTGAGGAACTTTTCTTCAATAACAATGCAAAGACTGCCCTTACAGTCGGTCAGGCGAGGGGGGTTATAATCCTTGCTGCTGTGCAGAATCATATTCCCGTGTACGAATATACACCTCTTCAGGTGAAGCAGGCACTTACAGGCTACGGCAGGGCAAGTAAAACACAGATTCAGCAGATGATGAAATCAATGCTTGG
>JAZUPX010000099.1:0-5507 GCA_045605405.1 Clostridia bacterium | reverse complement strand
CTGCAATTTTCATAATGTTTTGTCTCCTTTAACAATTTATTTTTTTGGCTGATAAAGCCCTACTGTTTCTTTATTTCTATACTCATGCTTTTCGTAATAGCCGATGAGTGTCCCGTCGTCATCACGAAGAGCAACCATATATACATCCTTGTTTTCCTCGTCATTGCGATAGGTATAAATGATGTTGTTGTCTTTGCTCTCTTTAAACCACGCAACCACCTTGTCAATCATTTCATTGGCCTTTGGCGGATGGCAGTCTTTAATACTTTTGCCCGTCAAATCCTTGTGATAACGCTCTATTGCTGACGGATTCATATATACAATAATATCGTCTATATCGCAAACAACGACAGGGGCAAGGTCTTGGTCTAATACACTTTTTAATAATTTATTTAACATTTTATTTCTCCATTTGTAATTATCTTTTCTAACTTGATTATACTACATCCTCTTAAAATTTTCAATAACGCCAAAACAATCCATAATTTTTTCTAACATTTTTCTAGCACTTTTCTAGCGAAAACCCAAAAAATACATCAAAAAGTGGCAATACGAAAGATGCGAGAACAGCAAAGGCTTTGAAGGTTTTTAACCCCTCAAAGCCTTGATTTTATGCGGTTTTTATCGTTATTTAACTTCTCTTATCTTCCGCTTATTTGCTCTAACCTACAGGACTCGAAGCCGACTCAAAAGCCACTCAAAAAATGACTCAAAAGCCACTCGAAAACATTTTGTATAAATAAATTGCCCCCAACCAAAGTTGAGGGCAAATATCATCCTGTAATTTTGTTTATCTGTTGTTGATAATCTTTGTAAGCTCTACGGGGTCAACAATCTTTCCATCCTTGTAAACTCTCATATTACCAGAAGCAATTTCGTCAATAAGGATAACTTCGTTGTTGTTGTAACCGAACTCAAACTTAATATCCCAAAGGTCAAGACCGAGAGTCTTAAGGTCGTCTGCAATAATCTTTGTGATTGCAAGAGTCTGCTTCTTCATGCTTTCAAACATTTCGAGTGACATAACACCGAGAGCTGCAAGACCTTCGCCTGTTACGAGGGGGTCACCCTTTTCGTCGTTCTTGAAAGTACATTCAACATAACCGCCCTCAAGAGGGGTACCGTCTTCAATATATTCACCGTATCTGCGGATAAAGCTGCCTGTTGCAACAAGACGGCAGATAACTTCAAGACCATGACCGAATACTTTTCCGGAAAGTACTTCCATTGTAGCATCATCAAGATTTGCGTCTACATAGTGAGTCTTGATGCCTGCTTTCTTAAGAAGCTCAAAATAGTAAATGGATGTCTGGAGATTTGCCTTACCGATACCTTCAATAGTAAGACCTACAGAGTTTTCACCGGGGTCGAAAACGCCGTCTTTACCGGTACAATCGTCCTTAAACTTCAAAAGCACGTTACCGTTGTCAAGCTTATAAACGTCTTTTGTTTTTCCTGTGTACAATTTTTCCATGTCAAAAACTCCTTCACATATAACATATGTATTTATTTTAGCACAGTTTTTTTTTCGTGTATACATTTTTTTTCAAAAAAATCAAAAAAATTAAAACAGCACTCCAAAGAATACTGTTTTAATGAAAAATCATTTAACTTCAATTGCTTGAATAAATGTAACATCAGAAAGAGAAAAGCCCTTTCCTGCAACGCAGGTATCATTGAAGGGTACACCCTGATATCTTCCATTATCAGAATAAGTACCACTTCCCGACGGAGCAGGGTCATTAAAGAGTATCAAGTCACCCTCATATGCTACTGCAACTATGGTATGGGGGAAACCTGCATATCTTACCATTACACCCTCAGGATGAAGCTGAAGAGCCTCCTTAAGTGCTGCTCTTACCACGGAATCATCTTTGTTGGGGTTTTCAATATATGTACCGCCAGAGCTTCCGTCTCTTCCGCCATAATAGGGGCTTGATTCCGAAAGTGCAGAAACAAACTTAACGCCCAACTGTGATACAATTTCACTGTGGTAACAGTATTCTCCTTTTCCGCTTTTTGACATATTTATTGCCGCTATATCATTGGGAGTAATACGAAGTCCCGTTACATTTGAAATAAGCATTGCATAACAGCATGTCCAACAATAACCGCTTCCGTAGGAGGGAAGATTAAATTCCGTCTGATTCTGGAAGTAATAGGTTTGTCCCTCTACTGCCTCGCGGGTTTCAGGTGAAATCATATCGGGAGAAAAACCGAAATACACAATCCCAGTTTCCTGATTATAGGACAGTACATAACCGAATATTGCAGCAACATCCTTTGCAGGAACGGCAAAATGTGATTTTATATAAGTGCAGGGTGCTGCAAGCTTGCGATAAGTAAATTCCTCATCAGACCGTCCCGTCATATCAACTACAGTTGCATATTTCTCTTCGGGGGTAAAACACACCGAAACCCTGGAGTTACTTACAGTAATGCTTTCGTGTTCTGGAAATGTCTTGTACGTAAGCCCCAGATTTTTTGAAAGTGTTTTTATATCGACATAAGTAACACCGTCACGGATAGTAGGAGGGAAGAGGAAAGACACATTCTTTCCATTGACCTGCATCTGCACGGGGGTATCCTCGTAAGCAAAAACAACAATATTTGACACCATCAGTATGATGGCTATGAAAAGCGCGCATAACTTTTTCATATTGATGTGCAACCTTTCTTAAATACTATATATTTTAATGTTACCATATATGTCGTAATATGTCAATTAGTAAAAAACAGTTGACAATAGACGTTTTCTGTGGTATTATATGCTCATTAATAAATTTTAATACCTAAAAACTGTGATGGAGAGTGCGTCCGCAGAGCTTTCGAGAGAGGTGCCGTACGGTGCAAGGCACTAAAGTGAAACAGATTGCTGTAGCTCCTGAGTTGAAAGGAAGAAAGCCCTTGGACGGTGATTAGACCCTTTCCGAGAATGCTGCGTCAGTGCATAGGGCTTGTTGGAGTCTGAAGCGGCATCGGGGTAACAGCCGTTGCAATTTGAGTGGTACCGCGGGTAGAATGTACTCGTCTCAAGGATTAAGTTTTCTTTGGGGCGTTTTTTTATGTTCCAAAGCAGGAGGAATTGATATGGAAGAAACAATGATGACCGGTCTTGACCTGAAAATCAGCGAAGTAGCAGCCAGAATAAAAGAACTTCGTCAGATAGGCGGTATGTCCGTTGAAACTATGGCGAAGCTTACAGGTGTTTCCCGTGAGGAATATGTTGCTTGTGAGGAGGGGAAGCACGACCTCAGCTTTGCATTTATTTACAGATGCGCACTTGCTTTTAAGGTCGGTGTTACCGATATTATCGAGGGTGTCAGCTCAAATCTTAAATCCTTTACCGTAACAAGAAAGGGAGAGGGTTCAATCATTGACCGTGCACACGGTATGATTTACTATAACCTTGCTTCTGCTTTCAAGGGCAGAGTGGCGGAGCCTCTTTATGTTCACGCTATCTATGACGAAAATGCAGAGCGTGGCGATATGGAGCTTACGAGCCATGACGGTCAGGAAGTAGATATCGTTATCAGCGGTTCTCTTAAGGTTCAGGTTGGCGGCCACAGTGAAATTCTTCACGCAGGTGACAGTATTTACTACGACAGTTCCGCACCTCACGGTATGGTTGCCGTTGGCGGTCAGGACTGCGAATTCTATGCAATAGTTCTTAACGGTGATAAGAAAGAGGAAAAGGAAGAAAAGGCTATTGTTAAGACTAGTTATAAGCCTCACCGCGAATACAAAAGAGTTTACAATAACTTCATTGATGTTGTAGAGGATGAAAACGGCTGTCTTGAAAAGATTTCCTTTAAAAATGAGGATAAGTTCAACTTTGCATTTGATGTTATTGATGCAATAGCAGATAAGAAACCCGAAAAACTTGCTATGCTCCACCTTTCCGTGGACAAGCAGGAAAGACGCTTTACATTTGCAGACTTTAAGCGTGAATCTGCAAGATGTGCAAACTACTTTGAATCTATCGGCATTAAAAAGGGCAGCAAGGTAATGATTGTTCTTAAACGACACTATCAGTTCTGGATAGCAATTCTTGCACTTCATAAAATCGGTGCAATAGCAATTCCTGCAACATATCTTCTGCAGGAGCATGACTATGAATACCGTTACAATGCGGCAGGCGTTGACGCAATTCTCTGTACTGCTGACGGTGATATTGCTGACCGTGCTGAAAACGGTGCAAAAAATGCCACCACTCTAAAAGAAAAAATTATTGTTGGTGGTAAAAAAGACGGCTGGAGAGATTTTGACGAAGAGTACAAGGCTTTCCCCGACACTTACGAGCGAAAGGCAGACTCTCCCTGCGGAAGCGACGATATGCTTATGTACTTTACATCCGGTACAACAGGCAACCCCAAAATGGCACTTCACACATACACATATCCTCTCGGTCACTTCCACACAGCTAACTATTGGCATTGTGTTGACCCCGAGGGCTTGCACCTTACAATCTCTGATACAGGCTGGGCTAAAGCTGCATGGGGTAAGATTTACGGTCAGTGGCTTTGCGAAGCGGCACTTTTCGTGTACGACTTCGATAAATTTGATGCGGCTGATATTCTTCCTCTGTTCTCCGAATACGGAATTACAACATTCTGTGCTCCTCCCACAATGTACAGAATGCTTATGAAAGAAGATATTTCAAAATACGATATGTCCTCCGTTCAGCACGCAAATACTGCCGGAGAGGCACTTAATCCTGAGGTTTACAAGCAGATTAAAAACCTTACGGGACTTCGTATTATGGAAGGCTTCGGTCAGACAGAAACAACCTGCCTTATCGGTAACCTTTACGGCAGAGAGTATAAGCTTGGTGCAATGGGTAAACCTGTACCACTCTATGATGTTGATATTGTTGACCCCGATGGAAACAGTGTAGATGTTGGTGAAAACGGTGAAATCGTTATCCGCACAAGCGAAAGAGTTCCCTGTGGCCTTTTCAAGGGCTACTACAAGGACGAAGAGAAGACTAAGGAAGTATGGCACGATGGTCTTTACCATACAGGCGACGTTGCGTATCGTGACGAGGATGGCTTCTATTTCTATGTAGGTCGTGTTGATGATGTTATCAAGTCCTCCGGTTACAGAATCGGACCTTTCGAAATTGAAAGCGTTATTATGGAACTTCCCTATGTTGTTGAATGCGGTGTATCAGCCGCTCCCGATGAGGTTCGCGGACAGGTAGTTAAGGCAAGTATTGTACTTACCAAGGATACCGTGGCAAGCGACGAGCTTAAAAAAGAAATCCAGACCTACGTTAAGGAGCATACAGCACCCTACAAATACCCCAGAATCGTTGAATTCAGGGAATCACTTCCCAAGACAACAAGCGGTAAGATTATAAGAAATCAGTTATAATAACAGGCGTATTAAAAAGACGGCAGAACATCTGTCGTCTTTTTAACTTTAAATATTGCAATCACAGTAAAACTATGGTAAAATTCATTTATTGGATGTGATAAAATGATATATGTAATGCAGATTGTAAA
>JAZUPX010000098.1:0-2625 GCA_045605405.1 Clostridia bacterium | reverse complement strand
TGGTGAAACGACACTGTCATTCCGTCGGTAAGTCCCGAAAGAATTATGGCATCCCTTAAACTTTTTACTATTTTACTCACTGCAGGCACTCCTTTCAATTCCGAGGTTTTTTGCCTCGTCTATGGTACGCATTGCTCGGGCAACAATGGGAGCATCTATCATTTTGCCCCTCAGTGCTATGGCACCCTTACCCTGACTTTTTGCAATCTCTATTGCCTCCATTACCTCATAGGCATATTCTATTTCCTCAGGTGTGGGACTAAACACTTCATTAATTGCACCCACGTGTCTCGGAGATATTGCCGCCTTTCCCGTAAAGCCAAGAGCCTTGGCATTTTCGGCATCGTCATATATTCCCTCGTCGTCATTTACATCAGTAAAGGGTGTATCGTACACATCAATTCCTGCAGCGCGGGCACAGGACACAAGACGGCACCTGGAATACTCTATCTCCCTGCCCTCTTTGGTTCGCTTGCATCTAAGGTCAGCAGTAAGATCCTCAGCACCAAGGAAAAGTGCCCTGATACGCTCGGTTGAGGTTGCAATGTCATATGCCATCTCCACGCCCAGTGCAGTTTCTATAAGAGCAATGAGTCCCACAGAGCCCTCTTTGATTCCGCATCTTTTTTCCGCCTCTGTCATATATTCATCTGCCCTCAGCACATCTTTGGAGGTACTTGTCTTGGGAAGAAGTATATATCCTGGTTTGCAAGGGAGCACCGTGTCTATATCCTTTTTAAAGTATTCTGTGTCCGAGGGATTGGTACGGACTATTACCTCTGTACTTCCCAGGTCTGTGTACTCTATGGTGTTTCTTACAAGGATTCTTGCAGCATCCTTTTCGTCGGGAGATACTGCATCCTCCAAATCAAAAATCACAGCATCCGCACCAAGATACGGAGCATTTATAAGCATATTGGGATTGTTTCCCGGCAAAAAAAGTAAGCTTCTCATTTAGTTTCCTCCCCTGCTCTCATAATAGCGGTCTCCACTCTGGCACGGATAACACACTCAAGAGCACCCTTGTCGGAAAGTCTGACGAGGGCACCATCCACACCGTTTTCTTTAAGCACCGACTCTGTCACCTTTATTATCTCATCACCAAAGCGTTCCTTGACAACAGACTCCAGTTCAATTTGTATTCCCCTGTCACAGGGTTCTATCTCCACATAAACATCACTGGATTCCAATGTACCTGCACAAGCAATTTTTACAATTTTCATTTTTTTGCTCCTCTCATTGTACCTTTTCGGTAAAAGTTACAGTAACAATATACCCCTATTATATAACACAATTTTTAAAAATGCAAATATTTTTCTTTACATATTCCCAAATAATATGTATAATATAATAAATAAAACAAGGAGAGAGCCTATGCACACGGAATTTCTGTCCGAAATATCCCAAAGAAAACTGAATAAGTGGCTCAATTTTATGTCAGAATCAGGTCTGTCGGTTGAAGCTCTTCCTCAAAAAACAGTTCTCGTTATGGAGGATGACAAAATACTCGCCTCCGGCTCCCGTGACGGCAATATTCTGAAATATATTGCCGTGGATGATACTATGAAGGGCGAAAACATTACCGCCTCCATAGTATCCGAGCTTAAAAAGGATGCTTTTTCCGACGGCATAAACCAACTTTTTCTGTATACCAAGCCGGAAAACGAGGGGTATTTTTCTCCGCTTTTTTTCTACAAAGTAGCAGCCTCAGACAGCGTTATGCTGATGGAAAGCAAAAAGGATGGGATAAAATCCTACCTCGACTCTCTTCCTGAAGCAACGGATAAAGGCGTGTGCGGAGCAGTGGTTGTGAACTGTAACCCCTTTACTCTGGGACACAGATATCTTATACAAACCGCCTCGGATATGTGCGACAGACTATATGTTTTTGTGGTATCCGAGGACAAAAGCCTGTTTTACGCCAAGGACAGAATGGAAATGGTAAAGCTTGGAACTGCTGACCTTGAAAATGTCACGGTTATTCCGTCAGGACCTTATCTGGTATCAACCGCCACCTTTCCGTCATACTTTACAAAAAAAGATAAAACAGACATAAAGTGCGGTCTTGATATTGAAATATTCGGAAGTATCATAGCAAAAAGGCTCCGTATAACAAAACGTTTTGCCGGCAGCGAGCCAAACTGTCCTGTCACCGCAAAATATAACAGTACTATGAAAGAAAGGCTTCCCCGATACGGTGTGGAATTTACAGAAATCCCAAGACTTTGCCTGTCAGGAGAAACCGTCAGTGCAAGCCTTGTACGGCGGTATATTGAAGAAAACAATTTTGAAAAAATAAAGCAGCTTGTTCCCCAAACTACCTTTGAATATATTATGAAAGGAAGATAACTATGCAGGAACGTCAGAAAAATCACATATTAAGCAGTTACTTTGCTCCCCGAGGTCATCACAGAATGTACAACCTAGGTATGCAGCTTGCCCAATTATACCTGTCACCCTTTGACAAATTAATCGGGGTAATAGGCGAGGCAGGTTCGGGAAAAAGTGCACTTCTCAGGGGAATGTTCCCGGGACTTGAGCTTACCAACGACGATGACGGTGTGTATGTGCGTCCTCTCCCTCTTCTGGAACAGGATGATACATATTTTTCTCCCCATACCTACC